>JAFAFN010000380.1 GCA_023423475.1 Actinomycetes bacterium
GCTGATCGCGGATCCGACGCTGGTCGGTGCCGACCCGTTGACCGAGCTCCGCGACGCCGTCGTCGCGATGGCAGGGGTGTTCGTCGACGATGCTGTCGACGTCGTGTCGATCACCTGGTACGAGGAGCCGGACGAGAGCGCGACGTGGACCGAGCACGCCGAGGTCGTCGACGTCGGTCGACGCCTCCGGGTCCGTCCCGAGTGGTTGTCGTCGAGCGTTGACCTCGCGGATCGGGTCGAGGTCGTCGTCGCGGCGAGCGACGCGTTCGGGTCCGGCGCGCACCCGACGACGAGGATGTGCCTCGAGGCGGTGGAGCAGCTCCTCGACACCGGCGATCGGGTGCTCGACGTCGGCTCGGGCAGCGGCGTGCTGGCCGTGGCCGCCGCACTGCTCGGCGCCGAGTCGGTGCGCTGCTTCGACGTCGAGCCCGCCGCGGTCGCAGCCACGACTCGCTCGGCCGAGATGTCGGGCGTCGCGGGGCACGTCGCGGTGCAGCTCGATGCGGTCGACGAGATCGACGACCTCGGTCGCTACGACCTGGTCCTCGCGAACCTCCTGATCCCGATCATCGAGGACCTGGCCCCGACGCTCGTCTCGGCGGTGGGGCCCGGTGGCCACCTGGTGGTCAGCGGCGTGCTGGCCGGTCAGCGCGAACGGGCGGTCGCTGCGTGCGCGCCGCTCGAGATCGTCGATGAGTTTCACGACGGCGACTGGGTGGCACTGGTCCTGGGCGAGCCAACAGGAGTGTGATGTGCCCGTGCTGTGTGAACGTGCTGTGAACGGTGGCCAGCATCGCGGCGCGGACCGGAGCGACGGCCGTACCGTCCGTTGCCGTGGGTAACTGGTTCGACGACTACGACACCGGCGGCTTCTTCGACGAGGTCGTCGCCGACGACGGCGCCATCCGTCCGCACTACCGGCGCCTCGCGGGCGCGCTGTCCACTCTGACCCCGGAGGACCTGGCACGCGCCGAGCTGCGGAGAACCGCGGCGTTCCGGACCCAGGGCATCACCTTCACGGTCTATGGCGACGAGTCCGACGACACGGGTGTCGGCATCGAGCGCACCTTCCCCATGGACCTGGCGCCGCGGGTCATCCCGAGCGACGAGTGGGCGCACCTCGAGAAGGGCCTCGAGCAGCGGGTCACTGCGCTCAACCGATTCCTCGACGACCTGTACGTCGGTGGGATGCAGATCGTGAACGACGGCGTCGTCCCGCGCTGGCTGGTGCTCAGCTCCGACGGGTTCACCCCGGAGGCGTTCGGTGTGCCGGTACCGCTCGGCGCTCGCTGCCTGGTCGCCGGCATCGACGTCATCCGTGACGGTGCAGGCGAGTACCGCGTGCTCGAGGACAACCTGCGCAGCCCCAGCGGTGTCTCGTACGTGATCGAGAACCGCGCCGCGCTGACCAGGGTGCTGCCCCAGCTCTTCGCGGGAGAGCGAGTGCGTCGCGTCGACGGCTACGGCCGCAAGCTGCACGAAGCGCTGCAGCGGGCCAGTCCGCCGGGTGCGGGTGACAACCCGACGGTGGTGGTCCTCACCCCGGGCATCTACAACTCGGCGTACTTCGAGCACGTCTTCCTGGCGACCCAGATGGGCGTCGAGCTGGTCGAGGGCCGTGACCTCGTCGTCGACGACCACGTCGTGTCGATGCGGACCACGGCGGGCCTCAAGCGCGTCGACGTCATCTACCGCCGCATCGACGACCAGTTCCTCGATCCGGTCGTCTTCCGTCCCGACTCGACCCTCGGCGTCCCGGGGCTGATGGCCGCGGCACGGGCCGGCAACGTGACCATCGCCAACGCCGTGGGCAACGGCGTCGCGGACGACAAGGCCGTGTACGCCTACGTGCCCGACATGATCAGGTACTACCTCGGCGAGGAACCGATCATCCCGAACGTGCCGACCTATCTGTTGTGGGAGGCCGACCAGCGCGCCGAGGTGCTCTCCCGACTCGACGAGCTCGTCGTGAAGCCGGTCGCCGAGGCGGGTGGCTACGGGCTGATGATCGGTCCGCAGGCGACCGAGGAAGAGGTCGAGGCGGCGCGTGCCGGGATCATCGCGGACCCTCGCGGCTACATCGCCCAGGAGGTCGTGCAGCTGTCGAGGCATCCCGCGCTCGTCGAGGACCACTTCGAGGGCCGACACGTCGACCTCCGTCCCTTCGTGCTGTCCGGCGAGCGGGTCGAGGTGCTGCCGGGTGGGCTCACCAGGGTCGCGTTGCGCAAGGGCTCGCTCATCGTGAACTCGTCGCAGGGCGGTGGCTCGAAGGACACCTGGGTGCTCGCCCCGGCGCCCACCGCTGCGGCCGACGACGACACCGAGGGCGCCGGCGCCGTGCTCGACGACACCGAGCGCGCCGCGGCGATCGACGACGAGGTCTCCGACATCGAACCGGCGACGGGCACCGTGGACATCACGGCGCTGCAGGAGTCCCTCGCTTCACTGCGGACCACGACCGAGGAGGACCGCTGATGCTGGCCCGAACCGCGGAGTACCTGTTCTGGTCGGGGCGCTACCTGGAGCGGGCCGAGAGCACCGCTCGGCTGCTGGACGTCACCTACCACCGACTGCTCGAGGTGACCCCGGCAGAAGAGGTCGACGCCTGGAGCGACGTGCTCGCGGCGCTCGGCGCCGAGGACGAGTTCGTGGCGTCGGGTCTCGCCCGCACCGCCGGGCCGGTCTCGGAGTTCCTCGTCAGCGACCCGACGAACCGCGGCTCGATCGTGAGCGCGCTGACCCAGGCTCGCGACAACGCCCGCGGTGTGCGCGAGCACCTCGCGATGGAGCTGTGGGAGACGCTCAACTCGCTGCACCTGAACCTGGCCGCCCGCGACATCGCGTACGACCTCGCGATGCAGCCGTACGAGCTGTACGGCTTCGTCCGTTCGGGCATCCAGAGCGTGATCGGCTGCGCGACCGAGACGTGGTCGCGTGAGGACGCCTGGCGCTTCTTCATGCTGGGCCTCCACCTCGAGCGCGCCGAGACCGCGGTGCGGACGCTGCGCGTGCGACACCCCCGTCATCAGCACGACGCACCGCACGAGTGGTCGGCGACGTTGCGCTCTGCATCGGCGCTGCAGGCGTACCGCCGGGCCTACCGCACCTTCGACTCCGCCGGCATCGTCGAGCTGCTGCTGCTCTCGCCCACCCTGCCGCGCAGCGTGCTGTTCTCGTTGCGACGTGCCGAGGGCATCCTCGGCACGTTGAGCGACCGCCCCGCCAACACCCGATCGGTCGCGCTGCGGCTGTTGGGGCGGGTGCGCGCCGAGCTCGAGTTCGCGGATGCCTCGGAGCTGAGCGACGGCGACCTGGTCGAGGTCCTGTCGGTCGTCGAGGCGCAGATCCGCGACGTCGCCTCGGCGGTCGCGGCGGAGTGCTTCTCGTACCGCGTCGAGCTCGATCTCCACTCGCTGCAGCTGCTGCCCGGCGACCCGGTCATCCCCGGCGTCGCCCCGATCGCCCCGGTGGTCGTCACATGAGGTTCGACATCCGCTACCGCACGGTCTTCTCGTACACCGACCAGGTCGTCGAGTCCCACAACGAGCTGCGCGCCTGTCCGTCGGACGACGAGTGCCAACGACTGCTCGACTACCGGGTCTCGGTGCAGCCGACGGCTCGGGTGTTCAGCTACATGGACTACTGGGGCACGCGTGTCGACGCGTTCGGCATCCGCCGAGGGCACCTGGCGATGGAGGTCGTCGCCGAGGCGTCGGTCGAGACCACGCCCCGTCCGCTGCCGACCGCTGCGCCCCGTGTCGAGTCCCTGACGCGACCCGAGTTCGTGGACGCGCACATCGAGTACCTCCAGGTCGACCGCCACACCGACTTCGGGTCCCGCGTCGCCACCGAGGCGCAGCGTCAGCTCGACCTGGCAGGGCCCGACGTCGTCAGCGTGGTCCTCGCGATCCATCGCTTCGTCGGTTCCCACCTGCGCTACGAGCGCGGCGTCACCGAGATCGCGACACCCGTCGACGACGTGCTCGCCGGTGGGGTCGGGGTGTGCCAGGACTACGCGCACCTCGCGGTCGCCATGTGCCGCTCACTCGGCATCCCGGCGCGCTACGTGTCCGGGTACTTCTTCACCGACGGCGACGCGTCCGGCGTCGATCCCGCTGCCGACACCGTCGTGGTGCAGACCCATGCGTGGTTCGAGGCGGCGGTCCCCGGGTGGGGTTGGTTGGCGCTCGACCCGACCAACGGCCAGCTGGTGGGGGAGCGTCACGTGAAGATCGGCCACGGCCGCTCCTACGACGACGTGCAGCCC
>JAFAFN010000275.1 GCA_023423475.1 Actinomycetes bacterium
CGACCGAGGTCGGGGTGCGCGACTGGTTGCCGGAGTGGGTCCGTGGCGGCCCGCCGCGGCGACTGTTGTCGGCGGACTGGTCCAGCGTGGCCGACGTCGTGCGTCGTCGACTCTCCTCGAGCGACGAGCCGACGGTCGACCTCATCTGGTTCTCGCACGTCGACTCGTGGTGGCCGGTCCGTGACGCCGCGGCGGGCATCCCGTCGATCGCCGACTTCTACGACCTGGTGAACCTGGCGCTGCGACTCCGTCGACGCACCCCGCCACGCTTCGCCCCCGGGGCTGGTGCCGTCGACCGTGCCCGCACCGCCGGTCGCTGGGCGGTGTCGCGTGGGTTCGACCTGGTCGACGAACGCCGCTGGGACGCAGCCCAACGCGACTGCGCCGCGCACGTCGACCGTGTGGTGGTCTGCTCCGAGCTCGACCGCACGCGGCTCGGTCTCGGCAACGTCGAGGTCGTCGGCAACGGATCGGCCGCCCCGGCGACGGTGCACACCGACCGCACCGAGCTGCGCGGCGCCGCGCCGAGCTTCCTGTTCGTGGGCGCCCTCGACTACGAGCCCAACAGCGAGGCCGTCGAGTGGTTCGTGCGCGACGTGTTCCCGGCGGTACGTGCCGCGGTGCCCGACGCCGTGGTCCGCATCGTCGGCCGCGGCGCCGAGCTCGTGGGTTGGGTCGCCGGGGTCCCGGGTGTCGAGCTCGTCGGTCGTGCCCCGGAGATGCAGCCCGAGCTCGACCGGGCGGACGTCTCGATCGTGCCGATCCGGGTGGGCGCCGGCACCCGGCTGAAGGTGGTCGAGGCGCTGGCGAACCACATCCCGTTGGTCACCACCCCGGTCGGCTGCGAGGGCATCGATGTCACCGACGGCGTCGACGCCATGATCACCGACGACGCGGAGCGCTTCGCGCGGGAGTGCGTGCGTCTGGCGACCGACGGAGCGTTGCGTCAGCGGCTCGCGGACGCCGGCGAGCAGCTCTTCGCCGCGCACTACGACTGGGCCGGCATCGAGGTCGCGATCGCCGAGCTGGCCCGAGAGGTCGTCGGCGACTGATCCGGCGGGTCGGTGCTCCGGTCAGTCGCGGTGCACGGCGGGGGAGTGCCGGAAGAACTGCTCGACGTCGCGCTCGTACTTGTAGGACGGCTCGCTGTCGCCGACGGTCCGGCGCAGGCGAGTCGAGCGGATGAAGCCCTCGATCGCCTCGGCCGAGGTGTACTCGTAGCGGAACCCGAAGCTCTTGAGCCGGCCGTTGTCGACCCCGCGGCCGTACTTGAGCAGGCCGTGGTACTCCTCGGGCACGTCCGCGATGCCGAGGGTGCGGAACGGGCTGGTCAACAGCGACGTGCCGAACGGCGGCAGCGCGATCGTCCGCTTCCCACAGAGTGCGGCGACCTCGGACCACGGAAGCAGGCCGTCGCCGGCGACGTTGAACACGCCGGGCAGGTCGTGGTCGAAGGCGAAGAGGATCGAGCGGATCACGTCGTGCTCGTGCACGAACTGGAACCGGGGGTCGAAGCCGAACATCGACGGCACGATCGGCAGGCTCAGGAGACGGGTGAGCGGGGTCTCGAGCTCGGAGCCGATGACGTTCGAGAAGCGCAGCAGCGCGACGTTGACGTGCGGGTTGTCCTCGGCGAAGTCGCGCACGTAGCCCTCGACCGCCTCGAGGCTGCGTTCGATCGGTGCCCTCGACGGGCGCGAACGCGGGGTGTCCTCGGTGAACCACACAGGATCCTCCGGGGCGCACCCGTAGACCATCGTCGAGGACTTCACGATCACGTTGCGCACCGTCGACTCCTGCGCGGACGCGGCGGCGAACAGGTTCATCGTGCCGATGACGTTGACCTCGTGCATGGCGCGGGTCGACATCTGGGTCGGGTCGACCGCGAGGAAGGTGTGGATGATCGTGTCGACCTCGGTCGCCCGCACGATGCGGGAGAGGATCGAGTAGTTGGCGTCGACGCGCACGTACTCGGTTCGCTCGAGCTCGACGGTGGGCTCGGTGGTGTCGAGCCCGACGATCACCTCGACGTTGGGGTCCTCCTCGAGCGCCTGGGCGACCCGGCCGCCCCAGAACGTGCCGAGGCCGGTGACGAGCACGCGCCGGCGCTCGTGGCCCCGCGTCGAGGACGGGACGGCGTTCATCCGAACCACACCGATCGACGGACCTGGAGCATCTCGTAGAGCGCGCTCTGGATGTGGTCACGGATCGCCTCGGACTCGTCCATGACCCGCGAGCGCGAGTAGCGCTCCTGGCCGGCGGGCACGTCGAAGTGCACCGGCTCGAGGACCTTCAGCTTGAACTTCGCGGGGAAGTACGAGATGGCGCCGAGCGGTCCACCGACGAGCATGTTGGCGGTCAACGGCACGTACGGCAGACCGAGCGCCTTGGCGACCGACGGGATGCGGAACAGCGTGGGCATGGACTCCTCGGCGCCGACCACGGCGATGGGCACCACCGGCACACCGGCACGCATCGCGATCTCGACGAAGCCGCCACGCCCGAAGCGCCGCAGCTGGTAGCGCTCGTCGTAGGTCTTCGCCGGGCCCTTGGATCCCTCCGGGAAGACGAGCACCAGCTGCCGCTGCTCGCGCAGCAGCCGGTAGGCGTTGTCGGGGTGTGCGGGCAGCCCGCCGAGCCGGTTCCAGATGGTGCCGATCATCGGCAGGGTCCGGAAGAGGTTGTCGGCGAGCCCGTAGACGGGACGTTCGAGCTCGGTCTCGATGCCGTGCATGATCACCGGGGCGTCGGACGGGATGGCGCCCGCGTGGTTCGCGACGAGCAGGGCACCGCCGTCGGTGGGGATGCGCTCGAGGCCCTCCCACTCGGCGCGGAACCAGTGTCGGTACACCGGGTCGTAGAGGCGACGTGCGATCTCTCGCATGTGCTCGGAGCGTCCCCACTCGTTGACGTCGGACAGGCGACCCTCGTCGAGCACGTCGGGGTCCTCGAAGGGTCGCAGCGGCACCAGGTCGGTGCCCACGTCGCTCGGTCGACCGATGACCTGCTCGACGGCCCCCGCCTCGATCGGCGCCGTCTCGATCGGCGCCGTCTCGATCGCGGCGGCGCCGACCGCGGTGCGTCCGTTCGACGTCGTGCGCTCGGCGCTGCGCTTGGCGCGCTTGGGTCGCTTCGACCCGCCGGAGCCCGACGACTTGCCCGACGAGGACGGGGTCGCACCCTTGGTGGGGGCGTCACGATCGCGGGGCGGGACCATCGGCACATGCTACGCCGACGAAGGGTCCCGACGGTCATGGTCCGAAGGGCGCCCCGGGCTGCGGGACGGGGTGCCGGGGGCGGGTACCGTCGCCGGGTGTCCGAGTCGTCCCCGAAGCCGCAACGCGCCCATGGGGACGGCGCGCTCGCCGCCTTCGGGCACCGCGACTTCCGCTTGTTCTGGTTGGGTGCGCTGGTGTCGAACACGGGCGGGTGGATGCAGAACGCCGCCATCCCGTACGTGGTGTTCGCGATCACCGGGCGCCCCGGCGACGTGGGCATCACCGGGTTCTTCCAGTACGTGCCCTTCATGTTGATGGGGCTCGTCGGCGGCACGTTGGCCGACCGCTTCCCGCGTCGCTCGTTGCTCATCGTCTGCCAGGGCGCGCAGGCGGCGTGCGCCGTGGCGCTCTACGCCCTCGTCGCCTCGGGCTCGGCGACGACCGCGTCGATGTCGGCGCTCTCGTTCGTCGCAGGACTGGCCGGCGGGCTGAACACCCCGGTGTGGCAGTCCTTCGTGACGGAGCTGGTGCCACGTCGACTGCTGCTGCACGCTGTCACCCTGAACAGCGCCCAGTTCAACGCGGCGCGTGCGCTCGGTCCGCTGCTCGCCGGCGTCGTCATCGCCACGTGGGGTGCGGCGACGGCGTTCGCGATCAACGCCGCGTCGTTCGTCGTGGTCATCGGTGTGCTGTTGGTGATCCGGGGGAGCAGCGACGACCGGCCCCGAGGGCAGCACGCCGGGGTGCTCGCCGGGTGGAAGGTCGCGCTGCGCTACGTCGTGTCGACCCCGGCGATCCTCGCCTGCTGCACCGCCATCATCGCGGTGGCGGGCATCGGCTCACCGCTGTTCAGCTACCTCGCGGTCTACGGCGAGCAGGTCTTCGCCGTCGACGGGTTCCGCCTCGGACTGCTCTTCGGCGCCGCGGGCATCGGTTCGGTGCTGTTCACGCCGCTGCTGTTGAGCGTGGTGCCCAGGTTGCCCAGGGCGACGGTGCTCGGCGGGGCGATGGTCGCGTACGGCGTGGCGACCGCGGCGGTCGGCGCTGCGCCCGGCTACGTCGCCGCGGTGATCGCCCTGTTGTTCTTCGGCGGTGCCTATCTGGCGATCGCGTCGACGATCAACACCGCGATCCAGCTGGTGGTCGAGGAGCGACTGCGTGGTGTCGTGATCGCCGTCTACCTCATGTGCCTGACCGGCGCGCTGCCGATCGGGCTCTACCTCTGGGGTGTGATCTCGGACCAGGTCGGCATCCGCACGACGACGATCGGCGCCGGGGTGCTGTTGGTGATCGTGACGCTGCTGTTCATCGTCACCCGCCGCTTCTCGGTCATGGCGGCGGCCGACGATGCACGTGACGCCGCCGCGGCCCCGTGACGACTGGCGCCGTGCGAAGCTGATCCGGCGGCGGCCCGACGGCGGGCGTCGCGAGGAGGAGCAACGGGATGCGGGTCGACGTCAACGGTGTGGGGATCGAGTACGACGTGTTCGGGCCGGACGAGGGTCGCCCCGTGATCCTCCTGCACGGCTTCCCCGACGCCGGGGACCTGTGGCGCAACCAGGTGCCGCCGCTCGTCGAGGCGGGCTTCCGGGTGATCACGCCGGACCTGCGCGGCGCCGGTCGCTCCGATGCCCCCGCGGCGGTCGACGACTACTCGCTGCTCGTGTCGGCGGGTGACGTCGCGGCGATCCTCGACGACCTCGGCATCGATCGGGCGCACGTGGTGGGCCACGACTTCGGTGCGGCGCTCGCCTGGGTGTTCGCCACGTTCCTCGGGGACCGGGTCGACCACCTCGTCGCCCTGTCGGTGGGTCACCCCGCGGCGTTCACGCTGACGAGCCTCGAACAGGGCATGGCCTCGTGGTACATGCTGCTGTTCCAGTTCCACGACGTCGCCGAACGCTGGTTGTCGAACGACGACTGGGCCAACTTCCGTGCGTGGTCGCACCACCCGGACGCCGACGGCGTCGTCGCCCGCTTCGAGGGCGGCGCGTCGCTGACCTCGGCGCTCAACTGGTACCGGGCGAACATCACCGCCGAGTCGTGGGTGGCGCCGCCCCTGGAACTTCCGCCGGTGCAGGCGCCGACGATGGGTGTCTGGAGCTCGAAGGACTTCGCACTGACCGAGGCCCAGATGGTGCGCTCGGGCGATCATG
>JAFAFN010000289.1 GCA_023423475.1 Actinomycetes bacterium
GTGCGGGGGCCTCGACCGCCGCGTCCTCGTCGGCTGCAGGCTCGGGCTCGACTACCGACTCCGGCTCGGTCTCGGGCTCGGGCTCGGGCTCGACCGCCGACTCCGGTTCGGTCTCGGGCTCGACTGCCGACTCGGGCTCAGCTGCTGGCTCGGGCTCGACGGTCGGCTCCGGCGCCGTCGTGTCCGCGTCGTCGGTGACCGCTTCGGGCGTCGCCGGATCGAGCAGTGCCTCGACAGGGGCCGGATCGTCGGACGGGGTCGATGCGGCGGGTCGGGGGCGCTTCGGGTCGTAGGCGGCCATCACTGTTCTCCTGTTGCGCTCGGGCCCGGGGCGGTCGATCCGGTACCGGCCGACAGGACGTCGTGCGGGCGGTCGACGACGTCGGCATCGTTGCCGCTGGGGGTGACCACGGTCGAGTCGACCGCGCCCTCGACGGACTGGGTCGACGTCGACCCGTGCGGCTCGACGGGCGGCTGGCGGTGCGGCTCGGGTCGGAGTCCGAGTCGGGCGGCGAGTCGGTCGAACTCGTCGGCGGCCTCGGCGGCGCCGTCGCGGTGCAGCGCGTGGATCGGCAGCGACTGCGCCGCAGCCTCGGCCACCGCGGCGCGGAGTCGGATCGACGGCTCGACCACGAGCGTCGGATGGGTCTCGGCGAGCTGGCCCGCCCAGTAGGCGGCGTCACGGGTTCGTCCGAGCCGGTTGACCACGATGCCGGCGACGGCCGGCCGGCCACCCCTTCGCTCCGCGATCCGCGACACGTTCAGCAGGATCTGCTCGACCCCGTCGGAGCTCCACGCTGCCGGCTCCGCGACGATCAGCACCGAGTCGGCGGCGAAGAGCGCGTTGACGGTCAGCAGTCCGAGCGACGGCGGGCAGTCGATGATGACGTCGTCGATCTCGTCGACCAGTCCGGTGAGCGCGACCGCCAGTCGGTCCTGGGCGCCGATGACGTCCATGGCGAGCTGGTGCTCCCGCTGGGCCAGCCGGGGTGAACTGGGCACGACGCGCACCGTCGAGCGCATCGGTTCCATGGTCCAGGACGACTCGACGAGGACCTCTCGCAGCGATCCCGGGCGCTCCGCGTCGAGCGCCGCGTCGATGGTCGCCTGGGCGTCCCACACCCCGAGGCCGGTAGTCGAGTTGGCCTGTGGGTCGAGGTCGACGACCACCACGTCGCGCCCCGCCGCGGCGGCCGCGGCCGCCAGTCCGAGCGAGACGGTGGTCTTGCCCACGCCGCCCTTCTGGTTCACCACCGCCGTGACACCCATGAGGACACGCTAGACGCAGCTCCGATGCACGGCGGGACAGTCGCCCCGTCGACGCGGCCCGCGGGGTGCCCGCGGCGTCGCGGCGCGAGACTCGACGGGTGCCGGAGCTCCCCGAGGTCGAGACGATCCGACGACAGCTCGAGCCCCATGTCGTCGGCGCGGACGTCGTCGGCGCCTGGGCGTTCCCTTCGTCGAAGTTCGACGAGGCCCCGGCCGCGATCGGCCACACGGTCACCGGCGTGGGTCGTCGCGGCAAGTACCTCCTGTTCGACCTCGAGGCTGCAGGAACCCAGCGACAGCTCGTCGTGCACCTCGGGATGACCGGCCGCCTCGCGGTGCCACCCGGACGACCGGGCGACGACCCCGACGTCGACGAGCGCTTCGACCACCTGCGGGCGAGCTGGTCGTTCGACGACGGTCGGGCGCTCCTCTTCGACGACGTCCGCCGATTCGGACGACTCGCCGTGGTCGACCACGGCGAGCACTCCCGGATGCCGACGCTCGCCGCCCTGGGCCCGGAGCCCTGGGACGAGACCTTCACACCGGAGCACCTCCGCCACGAGGTCAACTCGCGACGGCGGGCGGTGAAGACCCTGCTGCTCTCCCAGCGGGTCGTCGCCGGCGTCGGCAACATCTACGCCGACGAGGCGCTCTGGCGCGCGGGAGTCCACCCATCGGCGCGGCGACTCACCGTCGCGCAGGCGGACCGTCTCCGCGACACCGTGCGCGACGTGCTCCGCGAGGGTGTCGACCACGGCGGGACGACGCTGCGCAACTACCGCGACGCCGAGGGCGGGTCCGGTGAGCACCAGCGGTTCCTCGACTGCTACGGCCGCTACGGCGAGCCGTGCATCCGATGCGGCGACGAGTTGCGTCGATCGGTCGTCGATGCCCGGACGACGACCTTCTGCGCCACGTGTCAACGCCGGTAGGCGCTGCGACGTTGAACCATCGGAGCCATCGAGCCCTCTGAGCCGTGGAGATTGTGTGACCTCTCACCCATCGGCTGCACGACACGTGGCGACAGTGCTAGATTGCAATTGCGTTACGAAACGACGTGACGCACCACCGCGACGACTCTCCCAGAGGCGACCCCACGGCTGTGAAGAAGATCGAACCGATTCCCGCTGCGCGCACCTCCCTGCGCCGCACCAATCCACGTGCACGACTCCTCACCGCAGCAGTGGCTGCGACGGCGGTCTGCCTGCTGCCCTCCGCGACGGCTCCCGTCGCCGCAGCACCCTCCCAGGACAAGACGCTCCAGCAGCTCCAGCGTGAGCGCGACGCCGTGCGCCAGAAGAAGGCAGCGCAGGCGAGCGAGGTCAACGCCCTCGAGGCGACCGACGCCCAGGTCAGCGCCGCCCTCTCCACGTTGAACTCCAACGTGAACGCCCAGCAGGACCGCGTCGAAGAAGCAGAGCGCGCCGTCAGCCAGGCCAACGCCGACAAGGCAGCAGCAGAGAAGGCCCAGGCCGAGAAGCAGGCCGAGCTCGACCAGATCGTCGGCCAGATGAAGACCTCGGCGGTCGAGGCCTACGTCAGCATGGGGAGCAACGACTCCTACACGACCATCGGCACCGGCGACATCAACGACACCGTCAACAAGCGCACCCTGCTCGCGGTGAAGGCCAACGAGAACGTCGACCTGACCGAGCGCTTCCGTTCGGTCCAGGAGGACCTCGAGCTCCAGCGCGCCGCGGCGGCCGAGGCCGAGGAGCGTGCGACGAAGCAGCAGGCTGCGGTCGAGGACCGACTCGACGAGCTGAACGAGGCCTACGCCCAGCAGCAGGCGTTCGCGGCCCAGGTCGAGCAGCGCATCGAGTCCGCACTCGCCGAGGCCGATTCGCTCGCCGCGATCGACGCCAAGCTCTCGTCGTCGATCAACTCGAAGCAGGCCGAGATCGCCAAGGCCGTCGCTGCGCAGCGTGCAGCCGAGAAGGCCCGCGCCACCCAGCGCGCCGCACAGAACAAGCAGTCCATCTCCAGCGGCGGTGGCGGCGGGAACAGCGGTGGTGGTGGCGGAGGCGGCGGCTCGACACCGCCGATCGTCGGCAACAGCGAGATCGTCACCGTCGGTGGCATCCGTGTGCACCGCTCCATCGCCGGCAACCTGCAGAGCCTGCTGGCCGCAGCATCCGCGTCGGGCATCAACTTCGGCGGTGGCGGCTACCGCGACTCCGCCGGACAGATCGCCACCCGCAGGAACAACTGCGGCTCCAGCCACTACGCCATCTACGAGATGCCGGCGTCGTCGTGCCGTCCCCCGACCGCACGCCCCGGCTCGTCGATGCACGAGCGTGGTCTGGCCATCGACTTCACCCAGGGCGGTTCGACGCTGACCCGGGGCAGCTCGGGCTTCGCATGGCTCCGTGCCAACGCCGCAAGCTACGGCTTCTTCAACCTGCCCTCCGAGCCGTGGCACTGGAGCACCAACGGCAACTGAGCCGTCGGATCAGCCCTTGAGCTGATCCATGGTGCGGGCGATCGCCGGACCGATCTCGTCAGGGGTCAGCGCCGGCGGCGGGATGACCACCCTCGTCACGCCCAGTCGCTCGAGCTCGACCAGGCCCGCGGGGTCCCTGGGTGCGCCGGTCGAGACCTCGATCGCATCCGCGTCGCGTCCTGCTGCGTCGGCCGCGGCCCGCATGACCTCGAGCAGCCGGCCCAGGTCGTCGTACTTCGCGGGGAAGAACCCGTCGCCGAGCCGACCCGCACGGCGTGCCGCGATCTCGGTGTGGCCACCGACGACGATCGGGACCGAGCCGCGCACCGGCTTCGGGTTGGACAACGCCTTGTCGAACGAGGTGAACCGTCCCTCGAAGGTCGGCTCCTCCGAACCCCACAGCTCGCGCATCGCCGCGACGTACTCGTCGGTGCGTGCGCCCCGCTCGGCGAACGACACGCCGATGGCGTCGAACTCCTCCTCGAGCCACCCGACCCCGATCCCGAGCTGCACCCTGCCGCCGGAGAGCTGGTCGAGCGTCGAGACCTCCTTGGCCAGCACGACCGGATTCCGCTGCGGGAGGATCAGCACGCCGGTGCCGAGCAATACCTCTCGCGAGTGGGCGCCGACCCAGGTCAACCAGATGAGCGGGTCCGGGATGGGCGACTGCTCCCCGCCGGGCATGCGCCCGTCGCGACTGTAGGGATAGGTCGACTCGTACCCGGCCGGCACGACGACGTGCTCGACGGTCCAGACCGACTCCACACCGTGTTCGTCGCACGCCTCGCCGAGCGCCGCAGCACCCTCCGGGCCACCGAGCCGTCCGATGTTCGCGAAGGAGATGCCGACGTCCATGACGGCACGCTATCGCCGCGCTCGTGACGGGGCCGTGCGTCGTCAGACCCGGGCGACCAGCCGGTTCGGTCAGTCCGGGTCGTCGGTGAACACGTCCGCGGCGAGCGCCTCGTCCGCGACCACCGCTCGATCACCACCGAGCTCCTTCGCCCGCAGCAGCCCGGCGTCGGCGACCCGGAGGATGACGTCGCCGTCGCCGCCGACCGCGGAATGGGCGATGCCGAACGAGCACGTGAACGGAGGGATGCGACTCGCGCCGACGGCACGGGCCAGCGCCTGACGCAGCCGGTCGATGGCCTCGACCGAGATCTCGACGGACATGTTCGGGTAGACGAGCACGAACTCCTCGCCGCCGAGCCGTGCGACGACGTCGTTGCCGCGGACGTTGTCGCGCAGCACGCCAGCGAAGAGCTGCAGGGCCTTGTCGCCGACCTCGTGTCCGAAGTTGTCGTTGAGGCGCTTGAACTTGTCGAGGTCCGCGAGGACCATCACGAACGGCGTGGACGCCTCGAGCAGCTCGGCGACCTCGCTCTCGAGGGTGCGTCGGTTCGGGAGCCCGGTGAGTCCGTCGGTCGATGCCTCGTGCCGGGTGCTCTCGAGGGTTCGCAACGAGCTGAGGCGCGTCCCGACCAACGACGACAGGGTGACCATCTGCTCGACCACGCTCGCCGCGGGCGGTTGTCCGTCGGCCGCGGTGACGTGCAGCACGCCGTGCTGGCGGCCGCCGACGGTCACCGGGACACACGCGGCGGAGCAGGCGCCGCCCGCGCGGTCACGCAGCTTCGGACAGGCGTTGATGCTCTCGGAGCTGTCGAAGACGCTGACCTGACCACGCCGCAGCGCGACGCAGTTGCTCACCACGTCGACCGGGCACCCGGGTGAACCGGCGACCGAGCTCGCCGCGACGGAGCTCAGCCTGGTGGACCCCCGCTCCGACAGCAGCAGCTCGCCGGGCAGGTCGTCACCCACGATGCCGAGTGCCTCGGCGACCACCTCGCAGGCGCCGGACTCGTCGTCCGCGACTTCGAGCGCCTCGAGGATCATGCGACTCCGCTCGCCCCACTCGGCACGTCGTTCGAGCAGGCCGAGCCGGTCGGCGACGCCGCGTGCGGCAGCGTCGACCTCGGCGCCGAGCACGACGAGCTCTTCGGGCCCCTGGAGCACCGAGGCGACCGCGGGTGGGTCGTCGCCGATGCGGGCGACCGCGCCGCGCAGGCCGCGCACAGGTCGGTCGAGCTGACGACCCAGGCGACGGCGGGCGAGCAGCAGCGCAGCGCCGGAGGCGAGCACCCCGAGCACCGCCACGGCGAGTGCGGCGAGCACCCGCTGGCCACCTGCGTCGGACTCGGTCGCTGCCGCCGAGCGGAGGGACTCGACGACCGCCGCCGAGCTCGCTGCGGCGTCGACCCGACGATCCTCGAGACCCGAGAGCTCGTTGCCCAGCTCGAGCGGATCGGCCCCGGTGCGGTCGATCGCCTCGTCGACGGCGGCGACCACCGCACGGGCATCCTCGTCGGCCGCCGCGGCGCCGGCGAGGTCGTCCGGCACGGCGCCATCGGCGGTGTCGATCGCCGCGGTCGCCGCGCTCGACCGACGTGCGAGCTCGTCGGGTCCCGAGACGGACTGGCCGACCCCCGCCGCCACGAGCGCGAGCGCGGCGGCGTTCAACCGTTCGATGGCGACGTCGGCGTCGAGACGCGCCGCGACACCACGTTCGAGCTCGAGCGCGCGATGTGACGCACCACGCGCCGAGATGAGCAGGCCGGTGGTCGCGACCAACGTCACGAGCAGGAGGACGAGCGGCACGGCGACGGTCGCGAGGACCGAGTCGGCGAGTCCGCTCCGTCGCGAAGGGACGGGGAGCGGATCGTGCGGCGGCGATGCCGGCGACGCATCGGGCTCGGGGCTGGTCACGACCGCCGGGGCGTCCGTCGCTCGACGCGCCGGCGTGGACGCGCCGGAGGTGGTCACCAGCGGGCGGTCCACGCGCCGCAGGTCGACGATCGTTCCCACCTCGTCGTCACCGCGGTCCGCCGGCGGGGGCGCGAGCTGCAGCGCGGGGGATTCAGCCGCCTCGTCGTCGGCGGTTCGCGGATCGGTCGGTTCTCGCCCCCGGGCATCCCCGGGATCGGGTTCTCTGATCACTCGGTTCTGCTCCCCAGCATCGCCGTGAGGGTAGCAACGGGCGCGTCCCGCTTCGATGGGCACTGGCACCCACCGACACACCGCGGCGCCGCGTTCGACTCACCCAGGATGCACGTCCCTCTGACGCCGGACGGACCACGTCGCCCGCCCGCTCCATCACCTCGACTCCATCATCGCACGCCGTGGTGGATATCGCGCGTAGCGCGCTGACCCGAGCACTCTTCGCGTCGGGGTACTGGCAATAGTGCCCGATTGCACTCCTACTGCTTGCCAACCGACCTCCGACTCCACTACTCAAAGCAGGACCGGTTCGCGCGGATGGTCGCTCCCCCACTACGGGACGTGCCACCTACGAACCGGATTCGGGGGAGATCGGTGACTCGTCGTCACCGAGGTGCGAGCCGCCGAACAGGGCCCAGCGACGCGAACCAGGGA
This sequence comes from Actinomycetes bacterium, assembly GCA_023423475.1. Classification (GTDB taxonomy): domain Bacteria; phylum Actinomycetota; class Acidimicrobiia; order Acidimicrobiales; family Microtrichaceae; genus JAFAFN01. The sequence goes on from JAFAFN010000289.1 coordinate 7,148, forward strand.
GATACAGCGATGCGACTTCGACCCACCCGGCGGCAGCCGGCACGACGGAGGGCAGGTGCCGCCATCATGGCGACGGCACTGCTGTCCGGCGGACTGGTGGCCGTCTCGGCGACCAACTCGGGCGCAGCCCCCGTCAACACCACCATCGCCCTCAGCTGCGGCGGCGCCGACGCGGCGAGCTCCGGCATCCTCGACACCGCAGCCGGGATCCTCGGATCGAACCGGCTCCCGGTGAACCTGGTGATCAGCGGCGGGGACATCCCCGACACCGCCGGTCTCGACCAGGAGATCAACGCGGCGTTCGACTGGACCGCCACGATGGGTCAGGACCTGATCGACAAGGCCGCGGCGCTCATCCCCTCGCTGACCATCTCGAACGTCAGCGTGCAGCAGGTCGTGCGAGGCCCGGCCACCCCGACCGAGTTCACCAAGACCGTTCCGGGCCCGATCAACATCACCCCGCGCGTCGGTGTGCCCGCCAGCCTGCCCTTCGGCACGGTCGGCGGCCCGATCACCACGACCGCCGGCGGCATCGTGACCTACCGCGTGGGTGCCGTCACCCTCGGCGCAGGTCTGTCACTGGCTGGCGCGACCATCAACCTCAAGCTCAACTGCGCCGTGCAGGGCTCGAACCTGATCGCCAAGACGACGGTGCGCGACCCCGATGCGCCGATCTTCAACCCCGAGGTCGTCACGCTCGAGGCCAACGCGGGCGAGACGGTCACGAAGGACCTGCTCGGCGAGGTCATCACGCCGGGCAAGACCCCGCTGATGAACGAGACCCTCAAGATCGTCGAGCAGCCCGCGGGTGGTAGCGCCTCGATCACCGACGGCGTGTTCTCGTTCACCGCTCCGGCCGAGGCCGGCACCTACTCGACCACCGTCGAGATCTGCGGCGCACCCAAGGCCGAGTCCGGCACCCCGGGTGTGAACGAGCTCCAGGAGCTCACCGTCGGTGAGAACTGGTCCGGTCAGGGCATCCTCGCTCCGCGGCCCGTCGCGTTCTCGCTGAACGTCGGCGACGAGGAGACCGACCTCATCTGGACCGCTCGCCACAACGTGAGCGACCTCCTCTTCCCGTTGCCCCTCGGTGGCCGAGTCCCCACCGCGGACAACTGGGCACCGGCCGACCGTGCCGGCATCGTCGGTGACTACGCGCTCTTCACCACCTACCGTGCGCCGACCGCCGCCCAGATCCAGGGTGCGATCGAGCGTCTCCCGAACGTGGGCGCCGGCAACGTCGCCGTCACCGCGGTCGACGACGGGCCCAACCCCGCCGTCGTCACCGGCTTCGATATCGAGTTCGTCGGAGCCCTCGGCGAGCAGGACGTCCCGGACATCTCCCTCGGGCAGTGGTACGCCGTGCCGCCCCAGGAGATCCTCGACCGCATTTCGGCCGTGGTGACCTCGCTGTCGGGCTCGCTCGGTGGCGACGGTGAAGCACCGGCACCCCGCTGGGCGACCCTGGCCGAGGCCAACGCCTACATCGGCGCCAACCTGCTGAGCCTGACCCCGCAGGACTGGGAGGACTGGGGCGAGACCCTCAAGGCCGAGCTCATCTCGGGCATCACCTCGGCGATCCCGGAGATCCTGGCCTGGCTGAACGGACTGTTCCCGTCCAAGCCGATGTTCGCCACGCTCGAGCAGGGTGAGGCACCGGTGCCGCCGGCTCCGCTGTGCGCCCAGGGCATCATCGACGTCACCGTGACCGAGGTGCAGAGCGCGACCACGGTCCCGCCGGGCAGCGGCACGCAGGTCGGTGGCACCACCGACAGCCGCGGCGGCGCCGGGATCGGCTTCGTCGGCTGAGCCGGACACGAACGAGCTGAGCTCTCCATGAGCTGAGCCGCAACCTGCAGGAGGGGGCGTGGGTGACCACGCCCCCTCTTCGCGTCCGGCACCACGTCGAACAGGGGTTCGCTCTCGCTGTCACACCCCGTCGGCAGGATGGCCCCATGACCGACACCACCACCAGCCACACCGCCCGGCGGGCCCATGCCGTGCCCTCCACCCCCGCCGTGCGACGCCACCGCCGCGATGTCGCCATCTGGGCGCTCGCCCACGGTCACGCCGTCCAGCGCGACGCCCTCGCCGTCATCGTCGCAGCGCGGGTCGACGCTGCCGGGAACATCTCGCACCGCTGGACCGCACGTGGGGTCGGTCTCGTCATGTGGTCCGGCGCCCGCTCGTGGTGCGAGCGCCACGGCGCGGCGCCACCCACAGAGCTCGGCCCCACGCTCGCCACCTACCTGCGGTACCTGTCCGGGCACCGCCTGCTCGAGCCCGGCTCCGACTCGCCAGCCGTGTTGCGCCGTGCCGTGTCCGAGCACCGCGGACCTGAGTCACGCAGTCGGGCCAACCACCCGACGGCCGCGCCGGGGCGCTCGGCTCCGGTGCTCCCGCTCGGCACCGGCTGAGCGACCGCACCGCCGAGCAGCGGTCGGCTCACGTCAGGCCGAAGAACCCGAGCATCTCGTCGAGGCCGTCGTAGGTCGGAGTCGTGGGCCAGGTGTGACCCACCCCGGGGATCATCACCAGCTCGACCTTCGTGTCGTCCGCGCAGCCGGTCCACCTCCACCGCTGGACGCCGTCGTCCTCGGTGAGTCGTTGGGGCTCGGCCGGGCATTCATCCGCGGCGGCCCAGGCGGCGACCGACCCGGGCACGTCGGGGAACGGCGCGCTCGACACCAACGCACCCAGCGCGAGTCCCCCGTGGAACGGGACCACGAGGTCGGGGTCCGAGTGCTGGTGCAGCATCGACAGCGGTTGCGACGGGGTGCACCCGGTGACGTTGCTCCCGCTCATCGGAGCGATCGCAGCGAACGTCGCCGGGTTCGCACACGCGTACGAGTACGTCATCAGGGCACCGTTCGAGAAGCCCGTCATGTAGACGCGATCGGCGTCGGTGTCGCCCCTCGCCAACACCTCGTCGATGACCTGATCGAGGAACACGGTGTCGTCGACCCCGATCAGGTTCGCCGGCGGACAGCACGGACCGATGTTCCACGAGTTGGACAGGCCCTGCGGGAACACAGCGATGAAGCTGTGCTCCACCACCGCACCACGCCAGTCCGCCGCGTTCATCATCTGGGCGGCGTCGACCCCGAGCCCGTGCAGCGCGAGCACCACGGGCAGCTCGGCATCGGGCGGCGCCGCCTTCGGGGTGACCACCGTGTAGACGCGCTCCACGTCGCCCGGCACGGTGACCCGCTCCACCACGATGTCGTCCGGCTCGGTCGAGGCGGTCGGGTCCGTCGTCGTCGAGGTCGGCGACGTCGATGGGGTCGGTGTCGTGGTCGTCGTGTCGTCGACGACGTCGGTGCCACCACGCCCTCCGACCAACGC
>JAFAFN010000326.1 GCA_023423475.1 Actinomycetes bacterium
GCGCATCTCGTCGACGCGTGACACGAACTCCGACCAGTGCGTCTCGAGGTCGAACCCGTCGGGTCGCACGACCGGTTCGCCGGTGCGGGTCACCTCGGTGGCCCGATCGACCCGGAAGGTGCGGATCCCGTCGTCGGTGTCGCCGACCAGGTACCAGTTGCGGCCCTTGGTCGCGAGGCCGAGCGGGTGCACGACCCGGACGCTCGAGTCCTTGCCGCGGCCCGAGTAGCCGAGCCGGATGCGCTGCCCGTCGACCACCGCGGCCTCGATCGCGTCGAGCATGGGTGGGCGTGGCGCTGCTCGTCGGGTGCGGTCCCAGTTCTCCGGGTCGACCACGACGGCGTGCTGGGCCGACTCCGCGCCGCTGCGCATCGACTCCGGGAGCGCCCTGACCAGCTTTCGCAGCGCGGAGCGCACCTCCTTCGACGCGTCGGCCTGCGGGCCGGCGAGCACGAAGAGCGCCCGTGCCTCGTCCGAGCTGAGGCCGCTCAGGTCGATGCGGCCGCCGCCGGCCAGCCGCCAGCCGCCGCCGCGCCCTTGCTGGGAGTACACCGGCACCCCGGACATCGCGAGCGCGTCGAGGTCGCGCCGGGCGGTGCGCTCAGAGATCTCGAGCTCCTCGGCGACCTCTCGGGCGGTGACGTGTTCGCGTCGTTGCAGCATCAGGAGGATCGCCACGAGTCGGTCGGCACGCATGTTCGTGAGCTTTCCAGACAAACCGGTCAGAAGGTGGCCTGTTTCGTCCCGCAGGATGGCCACATGGACACCAACACGACCGCCACAACTCCCACGACCACCGTCACTCCTCCCGCCGGCAGCCGCATCGGCACCCCCGACGATCCTCGGCGACTGCTCGCCGCGACGGTCAGGACTGCCACGGGGCTGATGGACGCCATCCGCGCCGATCAGTACGACCTTCCGACGCCGTGCGAGGACATGACCGTCGCCGAGCTGCACGAACACCTCGTGATGGTGCTGCGCCGCATCGCCTGCGCCGGCCGTGGCGAGTCGGTGCGCACCTGGCCGGCGGACGCGGCGGACGTGCCACGTGGCGAGTGGCTCGACGCGTGGCGGGCGGCTGCGGTGGACGCGCACCTTGCCTGGGGCGACGAGGTGCTCGATCGTCCGACGGAGCTGCCGTGGGGTGTGTACCCCGGCACCGAGGTGCTCGGGGTCTACGCCAACGAGATCGCCGTGCACGCGTGGGACCTGAGTCGGGCGACCGGGATCGATGCGGACTGGGATCCGGCGTCGCTCGAGTTCTCGCTCGCGGCGATCCACTCGCAGCTGCCGATGGCGGACCGCACGCCCATGTGGGAGGAGACCAAGGCCCAGCTGCCCGCCGACGTCCCGTGGCAGGACCCGTTCGGTCCCGCGGTGCCGGTGGCCGACGACGCGCCGTTGATCGACCGGTTGGTGGCCTGGAACGGGCGATCGCCGTCGTGGTCGGCGCCGACCAGCTGAGCCGGCGATCGGTCCCTGATCAGGCCAGGCCGCCGAGCGCGCTGCCGATCAGCTTCGCTCCGAGCACCAGCAGGATCACCATCATGATCACCGCGTTGTGCCCGGACATGAACGTCTTGATCGACGACAGCGGACCCTGGGCGGCCCTCGGTGCGACCAGGTAGAAGAGCACCGACCCGACGACGGTCACCGAGCCGAGCACGACGAACACCGCGATGCCGACCGCATCGCCCTCGACGTCGAGTCCCGCCTGCGCGATGGCTGCGCCGGCGGCCGCGGCGAGCGCCAGGTTCTTCGGGTTGACCCCGGAGAGCAGCACACCGAGGCCGAGTGCCTTGACCGGCGAGACCTCGTCGACCTTCGCCATCCATGTCGGCATGGTGGGCTCCTCGCCGTCGCGGGGCCGTGAGCGCCACTGCTTGGCCGCCATGGCCAGGAACAGCACGCCGATGGCGAGCTGCACCCAGTTGACCGAGGTGGCAGCGGAGCTGTCGGGCGTGCTCGATCCGCCGGTCACGACGAGCACGATGGTCGCAGCCGCCGTCAGCCCGACGATCCAGCCGATCGCGAAGGCCGAGCCGTTGGAGCGGGCCTTCGGGGTGCCGAGCATCAGGATCACGGCGATGATCGGGATGGGGCTGAGCGCCACCCCGACCGAGTACGGCAGCAGTTCGCCGATGGCCTGCATCAACATGGGGTCCTCGATCGGTTCGTTCCTCGGCAGGACGAGCCGTCCCGCGTCACCGGAGCCGACGGTACCCGCCGGGTTCGCTCAGGCGGGGGTCCCCTGGAAGACGATGTCGCCGGTCGGAGCGGGCGATCCGCCGGTCGGTTCGACCGTGATGGCCCAGGCCTCCGGCGGATCGAAGTCCATCTCCATCTCGGCGGCGAGCTCGCCGTTCGTCGGCGTGAACACGACCGATGGTGTCGGCTGGTCACCCGAGATCGTCCAGAGTTGGTAGACGTGGTCGGCGGAGGGGTCGTCGAGGTCCTCGCCGACGAGCATCGCCCGCTGCTCCTCGGCGGAGTACATGACCTGCACCGTGCCGCCCGCGTCGCCCTCGAGGTCGACGGTCACCACGTCGGGCACCTCGCGCATCTCGGCGATGGCCAGCTCGGTCGGGTCCGGCGCCGGATCGTCGCCGCCGCCGAATGCGATGACCGCGCCGAAGCCGAGCAGCACGACGACCACGGCCGCGGCGACCAAGGTGATCCAGCGGGTGTTCCGTGGCGCCGCCGGGGTGACCCGAGCGGGCTCGTCGGTCGGGGTGATCGGGATCGGGCTGTTCCCGGCCGCGCTGGATTCGGGCGGACTGGATTCGGGCGCGCTGGTCCCGGGCACGCTGGCCTGTGGGGTCGATGCGATCTCGGCCATGAGCTGCGCGCGGAGCCCCGGCGGGGGAGCGACGGGCGGCAACGACTCGCCGAGGTCGGCCGCGGCCACCCGGAGGTCCTCGACGTCGACGGTGCAGTCGGGGCAGGCCGCGAGGTGCTCCTCGAACAGCTCGCGCTCGTCGTCGTCGAGCGCGTCGAGCACGTAGGCCGCGGCGAGGTCGTGGACGTCGTCGGACATCAGGTCACCTCCATCTGACGTCGCAGGCGGATGAGCCCGTCGCGGATCCGGGTCTTGATGGTCCCCTCCGGGACGTCGAGCACGGCGGCCACCTCTCGATAGGTGTACCCCTCGAAGTACGCGAGCTCGATCGACTCCCGCTGGGCCGCCGGCAGCGTCGCCAGCGCACGCTCGACCCGGTCACGGTCGAGTCGACCCTCGACCTGCTCGACCACCTCGTCACGCGGCGCGACCGCGGCGTTGGCGTCGTGCTCACGCTGGTCGCGGTCACGGGCCGATTGCGACGAGCGGACCCGGTCGATCGCCCTGCGGTGCGCGACGGTGGCTGCCCACGCGGTGACGGTGCCTCGGCCCGACTCGAAGCGAGGGGCGAGTCGCCACAGCTCGACGAACACCTCCTGGGTGACTTCTTCGGCCATCGACGGGTCCCGCAGCACGCGCAGCACGACGGCGTGCACCCGCGGCGCGAGCAGGTCGTACAGCTCGGCGAAGGCGCTCTGGTCACCGAGCGCGACCCGACCGAGCAGGGCGGCGGCAGGGTCGATCGAGGGCCGGACCCCGTCACCCGATGCGGCCTCGCCCTGCACGGCGCGGAGGCGGCGGACGGGATTCACAACGCCGATGATGGCACGATCGGGGATCACGGCTGCGGTCACGGAGGTGGTTCGGCGTGCGACGACAAGTGGATTGGGCTCCCTCGGAACGCCCGACGACGCCGTCGCGAGGGGCCATACGGTCCCCGTTCCGCTCCGAACTCCGCGCATGAGCACTTCCGCGCCGACCGCCCCCCCGAGCCCACCGCACCTCGAACGGGCCGAGACGGTGTCGAGGGGCATCCTCGCCGGGATCGTGTCGGCCGTCGTCGCCCTCGGTGTCGCCGAGCTGGTCGCGAGCATCTCGTCGAGCTGGCGCTCCCCGGTCATCGACGTCGGGGACCGGGTCGTCGACCTGGTGCCGTCGCCGGTCAAGGAGCTCGCGATCGACTGGTTCGGCACGGCCGACAAGGTCGCACTCCTGATCGGGATCGGTGTGCTGCTCGCCGTCTACGCGGCCGTCATGGGCATCCTCGCCATCGGCGGCCGGCGAGCGGTCGGCATGGTCGGTGTCGCGCTCTTCGGTGTGGTGGGCGCCGTCGCCGCGCTCGTGTCGCGCGACGACCGCTCGGTCACCGCAGCGCTGCCGAGCCTCGTTGGCGCGGTGGCGGGAGCCGGGGCGCTGTGGTGGCTCTCCGAGCGCAGCGGCGCTACCCCCACGACGCAGCGGGACGAGGCGGACCCGTTCGTCGACGAACGCGGCGGCCGCAGGGACCGTCGGGACGAACCGGACCAGCCCGACCTCGCCACGGTGGGCACGACCCGACGAGCGTTCCTCGAGGGTGCCGGCATGTTGGCCGCGGCGGGTGTCGCCGCCGCGGCGGGCGGGCGTTGGCTCAGCGCCCGGTTCTCGGCGACGGTGGCCAGGGCCAAGGTGGTCCTCCCGCGTGCGATCAGGCCACTGGAACCGATCCCGTCCTCGACCGGCTTCGACGTCGAGGGCCTCTCGACCTTCACGACGCCGAACGACGACTTCTACCGGATCGACACCGCGTTGACCGTGCCCCAGGTCGACCCGGAGAACTGGTCGCTGCGCATCGACGGCATGGTCGACTCGCCGATGGAGTTCACCTACGCCCAGCTCCTGGACCGCGACATGGTCGAGGCCGACATCACCCTGACGTGCGTCTCGAACGAGGTCGGAGGGCAGCTCGTCGGCAACGCTCGGTGGCTCGGTGTCCGACTCGACGAGCTGCTCGACGAGGTCGGTGTTCGCGACGAGGCTGATCAGATCGTCGGCCGGTCGGTCGACGGCTACACCTGCGGCTTCCCGGTGAGCGCGCTCGACGGTCGCAACGCCCTGGTGGCGGTCGGCATGAACGGCGAGGCGCTCCCGGTCCGCCACGGCTTCCCGGCACGTCTCGTGGTGCCTGGTCTGTACGGCTACGTGTCGGCGACCAAGTGGCTCCAGCAGATCGAGCTCACCCGCTTCGACGCGTTCGACCAGTACTGGGTGCCCCGTGGCTGGGACGCCGAAGGTCCGATCAAGACCTCGAGCCGCATCGACACCCCGAAGGGGCTCGGGCGCATTCCCGCAGGGACGACGGCGATCGCGGGAGTGGCGTGGGCACAGACCCGAGGCATCGACAAGGTCGAGGTGCGCGTCGACGACGGCGAGTGGGAGGAAGCGCAGCTCGCGGACCAGCTGAGCGACGACACCTGGCGGCAGTGGATGCTGCCGTGGGAGGCGACGCCGGGTCAGCACACGGTGACGGTCCGGGCGACCGACGGGACCGGGGCAATCCAGACCGAGGAGCGCTCCGAACCCATCCCGAGCGGGTCGACAGGTCTCCACCAGGTCGTGGTGCTGGTGGACGACTGACCGGTTCGGCAGTCGACACCACGTCCATCCACGAAGGAGCTCGATCAATGTCCGACCGAAGTGCACATTCCACCCGTCGCAGGATCACGACGATCGCCGTTGCGCTGCTCGCAGTGACCAGCCTCGGCGCAGCTGCATGCAGCAGCGATGACAGCGGCGACGACAGCGGTTCTGGTGACTCCAGCACCACCGAGACGACCATGTCCGACTCGTCCATGGACGAGACCACGACCACGATGGCCGAGTGCGATTCGATGGCGCTCGAGCCGTCCGGCGACGCCTGTGCGTCGGTTCCCGCCGACGGCGCCGGCAGCTTCGACGGCATGGCGCAGGATCCTGCGGCGACCGCGGCGTCGAACAACCCGGAGCTCTCGACCCTGGTCACCGCGGTGACCGAGGCCGGGCTGGTCGACACCCTGAACGGTGATGGACCCTTCACCATCTTCGCCCCGGCCAACGCGGCCTTCGCGAAGATCCCCGAGGCCGACCTGAACGCCGTGCTCGCCGACAAGGACCAGCTGACCTCGATCCTCACCTACCACGTGGTGGCGGGCGAGAAGATGAGCTCGAAGGACCTCATCGAGGCCGGCAGCGTCGAGACGGTCCAGGGTGGCGAGGTCACCATCACCGAGGAGGGCGGCAAGCTCAAGATCAACGGCACCGCGACCGGTGTCTGCATCGACGTGCCGACCGCCAACGCCACGGTCCACATCATCGACGAGGTGCTGATGCCGACCAGCTGACCTGGCTGGGTCCACCTCGATGATCGCCGTCCGATGCTCGCCCGCATCGATCGGTGCCGCTGACGGGCGGGGACTTCGGTCCCCGCCCGTCGTCGCCCCCCCCCCCCCGTAG
>JAFAFN010000349.1 GCA_023423475.1 Actinomycetes bacterium
GGCGAGGATCTCCTCGGCGCTCACCGATGCGGGCACGACCTCGACGTCGCCGACCTCGGCGAGGTTGCGGAGGATCGTGGTCTTGATGCCGAGGTCGATCGCCACGATGCGGCGGCCGGTGCCGGCCTTGCCGGGCACGGAGAACCGCTCGGCGGTGGTGACCGCCGCGACCAGGTCCTGCCCGTCGGTGCCGGCCGCTGCGGCAGCGGCCGCTCGGAGCGTCGCTTCGTCCGCGGTGCCGAACGCGCCCGGCAGCGCGCCGTGGTCACGGAGGTGCAGGGTCAGGCGGCGGGTGTCGACCCCGGCGATCGCCGCGACGCCGAAGCGCCGCAGGTAGTCGTCGAGGCCGCCCTCGGAGCGCCAGTTGCTGTGGCGACGGGCGAGCTCGCGGATGACCACACCCGAGCACCGCGGGCGGGCGGACTCGTCGTCGGTCGCGTTGACGCCGTAGTTGCCGATGTGCGGTGCGGTGAAGGTGACGATCTGCCCGGCGTAGGAGGGATCCGAGATGACCTCCTGGTAGCCCGACAGGACGGTGTTGAAGACGAACTCGCCGGTCGTGACACCCCCGGGGGCCGACGCGCCGAACGCCTCGCCCTCGAAGAAGGTGCCATCCGCCAGGACGATCGCTGCTGGTTCGATGCTCATCGCTGTTCCTTGGTTCTCACTGTGCTGGCGTTCTCACTGGGCTGGCGTTCATCGCTGGGCTTCGCCGTCGATCACGACCGGCTCGCCGAAGAGGACCGTGTGACGGACCTTCCCGCGCACGGTCCTGCCCACATAGGGCACGTTGCGGCTGCGAGAGGCCCCACCGCTGTCGTCGATCGTCCAGCGCAGCGCCGGGTCGACGACGCACAGGTTGGCGGCGCTCCCCTCGGCCACCAGCCCGCCCTGGGTGTCCATGCCTGCGATCTCTGCGGGTCGCCACGACATGGCGGCGAAGACGTCGGCCTCGGTCATGCCCGTCCCGCCGTCGACCAGCTCGGTGAAGGCCAACGCGAGCGCGTACTCGAGTCCCAGCATCCCCGGCGGCGCGTGGTCGAAGGGGCGTTCCTTCTCCTCCGGAGCGTGCGGCGCGTGGTCCGTCGCGATCGCGTCGAGCGTCGCGGCAGCCAGACCACGCTTGACGGCCTCGACGTCGCCGCCGGAGCGCAACGGTGGGTGCACCTTGAACGTGGCGTCGTAGCCGGCACAGCACTCGTCGGTGAGCGTGAAGTGGTGCGGCGCGGCCTCGGAGGTGACCTGCAGGCCACCTGCCTTCGCCGCCGCGATCATCGCGACGGACCCCGCCGTCGACATGTGCTGGAAGTGGACCTTCGCGCCCGTCAGGCGTGACAGCGCGATGTCGCGCATCACCATGAGCTCCTCGGCCTCGCTGGGCTGGCCGGGCAGCCCGAGGCGAGCGGACCACTCGCCCTCGTGCATGCAGGTGCCCTCGGACAACGAGGTGACCTCGCAGTGCTGGGCGAGGGTGACACCGAGCCCTGCCGCGTACTCGAGCGCCCGTCGCATCAGGCGATCGTCCTGCACCCCAGTGCCGTCGTCGGTGAAGAGCGTGACACCGAGGGCAGCCATCTCGGCCATGGGGGCGAGCTGCTCACCCGCTCTGCCGACGGTGATCGCGCCCGACGTGCGCACCTCGCACGGGGCACCACGCCCGAGCTCGAGGACCTCACGCACGACCGCGGCGCAGTCGATCGCCGGGGTCGTGTTCGGCATCGCGAGCACGGCGGTGTAGCCGCCGAGCGCAGCCGCTCGAGCGCCGGTCTCGATGGTCTCGGCCTCTTCCTTGCCGGGCTGACGCAGGTGGGTGTGCAGGTCGACCAGACCCGGGCCGACCAGGCAACCGGAGGCGTCGAGCACGACATCGGCCGAGAGCGACTCCCCCACCTCGGCGATCACGCCGTCGACCACGCGCACGTCCGCGACACGCTCACCGGAGGCGTCGATCACGCGGCCGCCCTTGATGACGACGTCGGGTTGGGCAGTCATGAGGTCTCCTCGGAGCGGTCGGCGGGTCGGTCGGTCGGGCGTTCGAGGTGCCGGCCCGAGCCGAGCAGCATGAACAGCACGGCCATGCGAACGGCCACGCCGTTGCTCACCTGCTCGGTGATGACGGCGTTGGGGCGGTCTGCCACGGAGCTGGCGATCTCGACGCCGCGGTTCATCGGACCGGGGTGCATCACGATCGCGTCGTCGCGGAGCAGCTTGGCCCTGGACTCGGTCAGGCCGAAGCAGGCGGTGTACTCCCGCAGCGACGGGACGAGTGCCTCGGTCATGCGCTCCTGCTGCATCCGCAGCAGGTAGCACACGTCGACCGTCGGCAGGACGGCGTCCAGGTCCTGGCTGATCTCGACGTTCCACGCAGCAGTCGACGCGGGGAGCAGGGTCCGGGGTGCGACGAGGGTGACCTGTGCGCCGAGCCGGGTGAAGATCTCGATGTCGGAACGAGCCACCCGGGAGTGCTTGACGTCACCGACGATCGCCACGTGGCGGCCGGCGAGCGACCCCAGGTGCGAGCGGGCGGTGTAGGCGTCGAGCAGCGCCTGGGTGGGGTGCTGGTGCCAGCCGTCGCCGGCGTTGATCACCGCGGCGTCGGTCCATCTGGCGATCTGGGCGGGCACTCCCGAGGACCTGTGTCGGACGATGACGGCATCGATGCCCATCGCCTCGATCGTCTCGATCGTGTCGCGCACCGACTCGCCCTTGTTGACCGACGACGACGAGACCGCGAACGACATCGTGTCGGCGCTGAGCCGCTTGGCCGCCGTGTCGAAGCTCAACCTGGTCCGGGTGGAGTCCTCGTAGAAGAGCGAGACGACGGTTCGCCCGCGCAGCGCGGGCACCTTCGGGATGGCGCGTCGACCGACCTCGACGAAGGTGTCGGTCAGGTCGAGCAGTTCGAGGATCTCGTCGTCGGTGAGCGAATCGATCGAGAGCAGGTGGCGGGAGGACATCGCGGTCGCCGGGGTGGCGAGCACGTCGGCGGAGGCAGCAGATGCGTTCACGACTTCTGCAGCTCGCCGAGCTCGACACCCGTCATCGTCACGTCGACCAGCTCGTCGCGACGCGTGGGCAGGTTCTTGCCGACGAAGTCGGGTCGGATCGGCAGCTCCCGATGGCCGCGGTCCACCATGACCGCGAGCTGCACCACGCGGGGCCGCCCGTAATCCGCGAGTGCGTCGAGCGCGGCGCGGATGGTGCGCCCGGTGAAGAGCACGTCGTCGACCAGCACCACGATGCGCCCGTCCAGGTCGACGGGGATGTCGGTGACCTCCTCGGGGAGGACGGGCCGGATGCCGATGTCGTCGCGGTAGAGCGCGACGTCGAGCGTCCCCACCGGAACCCCGGCTTCGCCCTCGGCGAGCTCTTCGATCTCTTCGAGGGTGACGGCGAGTGCCCAGGCGAGCTGCACCCCGCCGGTCTGGAGCCCGATGATCACCAGGTCGTCCAGGCCGTGGTTGCGCTCGAGGATCTCGTGCGCCATCCGGCGCAGCGCCCGGTGGATGTCATCGGCGTCCATCACCCGCGAGTGGGCAACAAAAACGCCCCCGTAGGGGCGTGTCATGCGTCGCTCGCGCTCTGCCATCGGCAGCACCTCTCTGTCCGTAGGGGCCTCACGGGACCCCTTTCACGTACAGGCCACGACTGTACCAGTCCCCCTCGGACCCCGCCCCTCGACCGAGGCGGGGTCGGGTCTGGTCAGGTCGGACCCTCAGGCGAACGAGCCGCGGCGGCCGGGCGTGCGCAGCACCTCGATGCGATCCGCGCCGCGGGCGACGCGGAAGCGGGCACCGTCACGCGCCTGCGCGTCGGGATCGAAGGTGTCGACCACCCGGATCGTCACCTCGACCGCCTCGGGGGTCACGTCGACCACGGTGTAGCCCTGGTCGACCAGGTTCATGTG
>JAFAFN010000395.1 GCA_023423475.1 Actinomycetes bacterium
GTCGTGCAGGATCTGGCGCACCGACCAGCAACCGGGGTGGTCGACGGGGTGCTCGTCGACGAGCAGCAGGGCCGGGTTGCGGGCGTCTGCGCCGATGCCGACGGTGTCGTGCTCCTCGAAGTACGGCGCCATCGCGTCGAACCAACGCTGGGCGGTCCACCCGTCCTCACCGTCGAGCGTCTCGAGCTCCTGCCACTGCCGGGTGCCGATGAACTCGACCCGCTGGAACAGCGCGTTGCGCACCAGCATCGTGAAGGCACGGCGATTCGCCGTGAGTGCGGGCGGGGACTGGTCGAGCGCAGGGGTGGCTGTCGCTCCGCCGGCGTCGCCGGTCGGATTGCGCAGCTCCTCCCACTCGTCGAGCAGGCTGGAGTCGACCTGGCGGACCAGCTCACCGAGCCACTCGATGATGTCGACGAGCTCGTCGGTCTTGACGTCGTCGGGCAGCGTCCGGACGAGGGTCTTGTAGACGTCGGACAGGTAGCGCAGGACGGTGCCCTCGGAGCGGGCCAGGCCGTAGAAGCGCACGTAGTCGCCGAAGTCCATGGCCCGTTCCCACATGTCCCGAGCGACGGACTTGGGTGACAGCGGATGCTCGGCGACCCACGGGTTGCGCTCGCGGTAGACGTCGAACATCGGCTCGAGCAGCTCGGCCAGCGGCTGGGGCCATGTGATGTCCTCGAGCGCGGCCATCCGCTCGTCGTACTCCATGCCCTCGGCCTTCATGGCGGCCACCGCCTCGCCCTTGGCCTTGAACCGCTGGGCACCGAGGATCTGTCGGGGGTCGTCGAGCACCGACTCGACGACCGAGATGATGTCGAGGGTGTAGGTGTCGGATTCGGGGTCGAGCAGCTCCAGTGCCGCGAGCGCGAAGGGAGCGAGTGCCTGGTCGAGGGCGAAGGTCTCCTGGAGGTCGATCGTGACGCGGACGGTGCGGCCGACCTCGTCGGGTTCGTCGAGCTGCTCGACGACCTCGGCATCGAGCAGCGAGGCGAGCAGCTCCTCGGCGCGGGCGACGTGCTGGGCCCGCTTGGTCTCGGTCTCGTAGTTCTCGGTGAGTAGCCGGTGCAGCGCGGCTCGACCGTCGCCGGGGCGATCCAACACGTTGAGCAGCATCGAGTGGCTCACCGTGAAGCTGGACGTGAGCGGTTCGGGCGGCGCGCCGACCAACCGGTCGAAGGTGGGCTGGCCCCACGAGACCTGGCCGGGTGACGGCTTCTTCTTCTGGACCTTGCGGACCTTCTTGTCCTGCTCGGTCCGGGCCGCGGCCTTCATCGCCGCCTTGTGGTTCTCGATCACGTGGTCGGGGGCGAGGGCGATGACGGTGCCTATCGTGTCGAAGCCGGCACGCCCCGCACGTCCGCCGATCTGGTGGAACTCGCGGGCGCTGAGCAGGCGCGTCGAGGTCCCGTCGTACTTGGCGAGGGCGGTGAAGACCACGGTGCGGATCGGCACGTTGATGCCGACGCCGAGGGTGTCGGTCCCGCAGATGACCTTGAGCAGCCCCGCCTGGGCCAGTCGCTCGACCAGGCGCCGGTACTTGGGGAGCATGCCCGCGTGGTGCACGCCGATGCCGTGTCGCACGAACTTGGCGAGGGTCTTGCCGAAGCCGGGGGCGAAGCGGAACCCGCCGATCAGTTCGGCGATCTCGTCCTTCTCGGCCCGGGTGAGCAGCTTGGCGCTCATCAGCGACTGCGCCCGCTCGACGGCGGCGGCCTGGGTGAAGTGCACGACGTAGACGGGAGCGGCATGGGTGGCCAGCAGCTCCTCGAGCACCTCGGTGAGCGGTGTCATCTCGAACTGGTGCACGAGGGGGATGGGACGGGTGGCCGAGCGGACCACCGCGACGGGCCGTCCGGTGCGGTCGGGCAGTGTCTCGGTGAAGCGTGTGACGTCTCCGAGCGTGGCCGACATCAGGATGAACTGCGTGTCGGGCAGCTCGAGCAGCGGGACCTGCCACGCCCAGCCGCGGTCGGGATCGGCGAAGTAGTGGAACTCGTCCATCACGACCTGGCCGACGTCCGCGTCGCTGCCCTCTCGCAGCGCGAGGTTCGCCAGGATCTCGGCGGTGCAGCAGATGATCGGCGCGTCGGGGTTGATCGATGCGTCACCGGTGAGCATGCCGACGCGGTCGGCGCCGAACGTGGCCGACAGGTCGAAGAACTTCTCGGACACCAGGGCCTTGATCGGCGCGGTGTAGTAGCTGCGGCGGCCCTCCGCGAGCGCGGCGAAGTGCGCAGCGACCGCGATGAGGCTCTTGCCGGACCCGGTGGGCGTGTCGACGATGACGTGGGACCCGGCGACGAGCTCGAGCAGCGCCTCCTCCTGGTGCGGGTACATCGTGAGCCCACTGGTCTCGACCCATTCGATGAACGCCTCCATTACCGCATCGGGGTCGGCTGGCGTCGGGATGAGTTGGGACAGCGCGGTCACCCCGGCAGCGTAGGAGGCTGGACCAGGTCGGGATTCCCCGACGGCGCAGACCCCGGTTCTCGGGAGCAGTCGACTCGCCGCCTGCTACTTTGCGAGCGGGGCGGGTTCGAGAAGCTGATCAAGGCTGGGAG
>JAFAFN010000533.1 GCA_023423475.1 Actinomycetes bacterium
TCTCCGATCCGGCGACGCAGCGCGACCAACAGGACGATCGCACCGAAGAGGAACGCGACGCTGTGGGCGACACCCAGCATGAAGATCGTCGAGGTGCCGGTGCTGGACACGGCGGCCGCCGCCATGATGCCGACGCCGATGAGGGCGCCCAGGCCCCCGATGATCGCCGGGGTGCGGCTGTCGCCGAGCACGTACCAGGCACGAGCGAGCAGGAAGAACGCGCCGTAGGGCAGCAGCCCGAGACCCAACGAGGCGAGCGACGCGGCCAGCAGCTCCACGCCGTCGCCGGCGTCCGCCTGGCCGAAGGCGAGGACCGACATCGCCGGGACCGACAGCGCGACGCACAGCATGGTGAGCGGGACCAGCAGCACGCACATCGAGTCGAGGGCCCAACGCAGCGACGCGGAGAACGCGGCGTCGTCGCCGGCCGCGTGCTCGTTCACCAGCTCCGGCAGGATCGTGGTGTGGATCGGCTGGGCGATGATGCCGTAGGGCGCGAGGAAGAAGAACCAGCCGACCTGATAGGCGACGACACCACCCTCGACGGCGCCGCCGGCGATGATCGCCGCGCCGAGCAGGAGCGCTGCGAACGCGTGCTGCAGGCTCGCCCAGCCCGACAGGGCCACCAGCTGGCGCAGGCCGTCATGGCTCCTGGTGAACAGCGGGCGGAGCCGGAACCCGGACCTGGCGACCGCGATCATCGGCGCGGCGACGAACGCCACCACCCCCAGCGTGCCGGCGAGTGCCAGCATCATCTGCTCGGCGAACGTGAGGTCGAGCCCGGGTGCCGGGCCGGTCATCACCCGGAACGCCAACAGGAAGCCCACCATGACGACGGTGTTGCCGATCGGAGCGAGCGCCGGCACCACGAAGCTGCGTTGGGAGTGCAGGACCGCCGTCGAGATGGCCCCGAACGCGTAGAGCACGACCTGGGGGATGAAGAACCAGAGCAGGAACGTGGTCAGCTGCTGCTGCTGGGACGCGATCGTCGGGTCGTCGACCGCGGCGGTCAGCAGGTCGGCGAGCCACGGTGCGCAGACCATGCCGATGATCGACACGATGCCGAGCACCACGACCGCCACGCCGAGCAGCTCGCCCGCGAGCATCTCGGCGCCCCGTTGGTCACCGCGATCGAGGTGCGAGACGAAGCTCGGGACGAGGACCGCGGACAGCGCGCCCGCAGCCAGCAGCTCGAACAGCACGTTCGAGACGGTGTTCGCGCCCTGGAACGCGTTGCCGAGGTAGGTCGTGCCGAGGACCGCGGCGATGACGAGCACGCGCAGCCCGCCGAAGGCCCGGGACACCGCCGCGGCGGCACCCATCCCGGTCGCGGACCGGACGACGGCCCGCGAGCCACCGTCCGGAGCGGTCACGGCCCTCGCCATGCCGGCAGCACGGCGTCGGCCTCGGGGCCGTAGCCGAACCTGCCGAAGATCTCGTCGCGAGCGGCGGCCAACGCCAGGGCCACCGCGACCCGCCCCGACACCAGATCGAGATCGTCGACGGTCGAGTACCCGAGCTGCCCCTCGCCGGCCACCTCGGTGGTGAGCCGGCCCCGGTCATCGGTCGTGCCGGGCGGGACGACGAGCAGCTCGGCGAGCGTCGTCGCCGCACCGGCGGCAGCTGCCTCCTCGGCGACCTCGACGGCCGCCTCGCCCGGGGTGGACAGCGCGGAGGCCGAACCGGTGACCGCAGCGACCACGAGCTCTCCCCCACCGCTGCCACCGCCGTCGATGCGCTGCAGCCGGAGCAGGCCGGCGTCCTCGGCCTCGACCAGCGGGCCCTCCGAGAACAGATCGACGAGTTCGACGGTGTCGCCCTCGGTGGTCGTCGTCGCCTCGGTCGTGGTGGTCTCGTCGGTGGTGGGCGACTCGCCCGCCGGCGGCTCGAGGGTCGTCGTGGTCTCGTCCGGTGTGGCGGTGGTGTCGTCGGCAGGGTCGACGAGCGCGGTCCAGAAGCTCCGGCGCACGGCGGTGGGCGTCGAGCCCTGCGCTCCGGCGATGGCGGCCAGCTGGTCGAGCTGCTCCCGGTCCTCGAGGTCCCAGGCCGCCTCGAGCCAGACGATGCCGTCGACCCGGGCACCGGCCTGGCGCAGGCGCACCACCAGGTCCTCGACGGGTGCGGCGTCCACGCCGTCCTCGGCGACGACGAGTGCGGTGGTGTCGACGAGTTCGTCCTGGACCGCGTACGGCGCGGATGCCTCGATGTACTCGTCGAGGTGGTCGATCTCGCGGTTCTTGTCGTCCATCGCCGCGACGGTCTCGTCCAACGAGGTCTCGACCCTGTCGAGACGGTCCTGGAGCGAGTCGGCGATGCGGCCGTCGAGCACCGAGCCGACGACGACGCCGACGGCGAGGGCGAGGAAGAACGCCACGACGGACACGAGGTAGAAGCGGAAGGTGACCATGTCAGGTGAAGCGTCCAGTGAGTGAGTACCAGATGTCGCGGAGGTCGAGCCACACGGTCCGCAACAGGAGCTGGAGTGAATCGGAGACGATCGCGACCGCGAGGATCACGAGGATCGCGGCGGCCACGAGCAGCGCGATGTCACGGCGCCGCACCCGGCCCCGGTAGAGCTGGCTGACGCCCTTGGCATCGATGAGCATGGGCCCGAGGCGCAGTCGTGTCAGGAAGGTCGACGACATGCCGGCGCGGCCCTTGTCGAGGAACTCGACCATGGTGGCGTGGGTGCCCACGGCGACGATCAGCTCGGCGCGGCACTCGTAGGCGAGCAGCATCGCCGCGTCCTCGCTGGTGCCCTCGATGACGAACTCCTCGTACGGGAACCCGGCGGCGAGCAGCTCCTCGCGACCGGGTGCACGTCCGTCGGGGTGCACGTGGTGCACGAGCTCCGCGCCGCAGTGCCAGGCGCGCTCCGACAGCGAGTCGAAGTCGCCGAT
>JAFAFN010000023.1 GCA_023423475.1 Actinomycetes bacterium
GCGCGGGCAGCCCCGACGGCCTGTCGTCGACCTGGTACTGCGCTGCGTCCACGACCGGGGTGCCCGGGGCCATGCACACGCTCATGATCACCAACCCCGGCGACGTCGCCCAGGTCCGTCTCAGCGCCTACGACGCCGAGGGGCTCGAGAAGACCGCGGACGTCGAGGTCGAGGCCGCATCCACCGCGAAGATCGACGTGCGCACCACCTTCGGGACCGAGGACCTGTCGATCATGGCGGAATCGGCCCGCGGCGACCTGGTCGTCGAGCACCGACTCGTCACCGACCTGGGCGCCGATCAGGGGTCGTGCGCCACCTCGGCGTCCGACGAGTGGCACTTCCCGGCGTCGTCCACCACGCTCGGCGCGACGTCACGTCTCGTGCTCTTCAACCCGTTCTCCGCCGATGCGGGTGTGGACGTCACCGTCTACCGCGACGACGGGGTCACCCTGCCGCCCGCCCTCACGGGTGTCGTCGTGCCGGCCGGCACGGTCAAGGTGATCGACCTCGCCGAGCCGGTGGTGCGGCGCGACCTGTTCGCGATGTCGCTGCGACTGCGGACGGGTCGGGTCATCGCCGAGACCGTCCAGGTGTTCGACCCGAACGTGCAGCGCACCGAAGGTGCCCCGGCGCTGCGTGGTGTGCGGATGCAGCTGGGTGTGCCCCGCCCCGCGTCCGAGTGGGTCTTCGCCGACGGCTTCATCGGTCAGGGCGTGCGAGAGCGACTCGTGGTGCTCAACCCGAACGACGAGAAGATCACCGTGATGGTGCAGGTCATCCCCTTCGGTGGCGCGGATCTCGCCCCGGAGCCCTTCGAGCTCGAGGTCCCACCGAACCGCTACAACTCGATCGATCTGAGCGCCGAGAGCCGGATCCCACCCGAGGGTCTGCACGCCATCCGGGTGCAGTCCGAGGCGGACGACCGAATCGTGGTCGGCCGCTCGGTCTTCATCGACGGCCCGCCCGCCGAGTCCACGACCGAGGGCATCACGCTGCGTCCCGACCTCGAGTGGGGCGCCACCCTGAGCTCCGGCAGCCCGGTCGCGGCGACCGGCTGGCTGGCCTCGGGCCTGACCGTCGGCAACGGCCAGCAGTCGCTGCTGCAGGTCCACAACCCGAACGACGGGATCGTGCGGTTCAGCGCATCGATCCGTGGCGGAGAGTACGACGGCATCGTGCTCGCCGAGCAGGTCGAGGTCGCCGCAGGTGACACCGTCGCCGTGCCGATGCGGGCCGAGGGGCTCAAGTCGGGCGAGGTCACCGTCGTGGTCGACGCCGAGGAGCCGTTGGTGGTCGAACGGACCATCACCTTCCTGACCCGCGAGGACCTGGCCATGGGTCTCGCCGTGCCATTCACCGGCGCCGACGGGCGGATCGTGTCGCTCGTCGAGGACTGACCCGGTGGACCGCATCCTCGTCGCCCTGGCGCTCGCCGCGGTGGTCGTCGTGATCGCCGTGGTGCTGCAACGCCGACGCCCCGACGCGCCGACCCAACCCACCGGTGGGTTCACCGCTCCTGCGCAGCTGGACCGCGCCGACTTCGCACGCAGCGATGCACCGTGGTTGGTGGTCGTGTTCACCTCGGCCACCTGCGACACGTGCGCGGACGTCGCGGCGAAGGCCGCGATCCTGGAGTCACCCGAGGTCGCCGTGCAGGTGGTCGAAGCGGTCGAGGATCGTGACCTGCACCAGCGCTACGGGGTCGAGGCAGTGCCGATCGTGGCCATCGCCGGCTCCGACGGGGCGGTCCGCTCGTCGTTCCTGGGTCCGGTGTCGTCGACGCACCTGTGGGCGGCGCTCGCCGAGCTCCGCGACCCGGGCAGCGTGCCACCCGACTGCTCGCACTGATCAGCCCGAACGCGAACCGGGTGCACCTGCGCCGGCGTCTGCCGGCACAAGTGCACCCGGTAACGAAGCGACCAGCGGTGGATCAGGATCCGGCGGGGTTCGGCCCGAAGGGCTGAGCGGCCGGGCCCGGGGGAATCGGGTTCGGCGGCTGCGCGTCGGTCGCGGGGCGAGCCGGCGCGGCCTCGATCCGCTCGGCACCCTGAGCCGGGTTGCTGCCCGGTGCCAGGTGCTGGGGCAGCGGGGGCGGCCCGGTGGGAGCCCCCGGCGACGGCGGTGCGGCAGGGGGTGCTGCGACCGCGCCGTTGGCCTGGGCGATCAGCCGGTTGACCTCGTGACCCGAGATCGTCTCCTGCTCGAGCAGGCTGCGGGCGATCAGGTCGAGTGAACGACGGTTGACCGTCAACAGGTCGACACAGCGCTCCTCGCCCGTGCGCAGGACCCGGTCGACCTCGGCGTCGATCAGTCGAGCGGTCTCCTCGGAGTACTGGGGCTTCTGGGCGAAGTCGTCACCCAGGAACACAGGGCCGGAGCCGCCCCAGGCGCGGGGGCCGACGGCATCGCTCATGCCGAACTCGGTGACCATGCGGCGAGCCCGCTCGGTCGAGACCTGGAGGTCGTTGCTGGCACCCGTCGACCGGTGGTTGAACACGAGGTCCTCGGCCACGCGGCCACCCATGGCGACGACGATCGACTCGTCGAGGTACTCCTGGGAGTAGGAGTGCTTCTCCTCCTCCGGGAGCTGCTGGGTCACGCCGAGCGCCATGCCACGGGGGAGGATCGTCACCTTGTGCACCGGATCGGCGTTGGGCAGGAGCGCCGCACAGAGGGCGTGGCCGGCCTCGTGGTAGGCGGTGATCTCCTTCTCACGGTCCGAGAGCACCATGGACTCGCGGCGCTGGCCCATGAGGACACGGTCGCGGGCGTCCTCGAAGTCGCGCATCTCGATGACCTTCGAGCCGCGGCGCACCGCGGTGAGCGCCGATTCGTTGACCAGGTTGGAGAGGTCGGCACCGGACATGCCGGGCGTGCCACGGGCGACCAGGCCGAGGTCGACCGACGGGCTGAGCTTCTTGTGCTTGACGTGGACCTCGAGGATGGCCCGACGATCGTCGAGCTCCGGCAGCGGCACGACGACCTGACGGTCGAAGCGACCGGGACGCAGGAGCGCCTCGTCGAGGATGTCGGGGCGGTTGGTGGCGGCCATCATCACGATGCCGTCGGTGCCCTCGAAGCCGTCCATCTCCGACAGCATCTGGTTGAGCGTCTGCTCACGCTCGTCGTGGCCGCCGCCGAGACCGGCACCGCGCTTGCGGCCGATGGAGTCGATCTCGTCGATGAAGATGATCGCCCGGCCGTGCTTGCGGGCGGACTCGAAGAGGTCACGCACCCGGCTGGCGCCGACGCCGACGAACATCTCCATGAAGTCCGAGCCGGACACCGACAGGAACGGCACGCCGGCCTCGCCCGCGACGGCTCGTGCGAGCAGCGTCTTGCCGGTACCGGGGGGACCGACGAGCAGCACGCCCTTGGGGATGCGCGCACCGATCTCGAGGAAGCGGTCGGGCTCCTTGAGGAAGTCGACGACCTCTCGGATCTCTCGCTTGACGCCCTCGTAACCGGCGACGTCGGCGAACATCGTGCCCGGGCGCTCGGTGGAGTAGGTCTTGGCCTTGGAACGGCCGATGGACATGATCCCGCCCATCTGGCCCTGGGCCCGGCGGTTCATCCAGACGAAGAAGCCGATGATCAGCAGGATCGGCAGCATCAGCGGGAGGAGCTGCCCGATGAAGCTGGCCGTCGGGGTCGAGAACTCGACCTTGACGCCCTTCTCCTCCATCAGCGCGAGCAGCTCGGGCGGCGGCTCGGTCGGACCGGTGGTGGTGAACTCCTCGCCGCTCTTGCGCTCGCCGGAGATCTCCTGGTCGACGTTGTTCCAGGTGACCTTCGAGATGTTGCCCTCGTCGACCTGCTCGGTGAACTCCGAGAAGGGGATGGGGTCCTGGGGCTTGGCGGACAGCGACAGGGCGCTGACGATGGTGAGTCCGACCGCGGCGACGAGGATCCAGATGGCCCACGAGGGGAGCCCGTTGTCGCCCTTGGTGCCGGGCCGGCCCTTGCCACCCGAACCGGGCGCGGAGGAGTCGTTGTGGTCAGACGGCATGTGGACAGCCTAGGAGCACCGGGAGACATCGCCGTGGCGTTCGTCGCATGCAGCTGAGAACACTGTGCAATTGCTCCGCAGTCCCGCCCCGAGCATCCCTCCGCTGCGCCGGGGACACCGGTACCGTCGACGGGGTGAGCAGGAGCTGTGCACGTCCCGGATGCAGTCGGCCGGCGGTGGCGACGCTGTCGTACAACTACGCGGACGGCGTGGTCCACCTCGAGGAGCTCACCCCCGAGGACCACCCGATGGTGCACGACCTCTGTCGGATGCACGCCTCCACGATCCGGGTGCCCCGTGGCTGGACGCTGCGTGACCGCTGGAGCGAGTACGCCGCCGAGGTCGACCAGACGCAGCTCGACCTGATCGGCGCGTGACGCTCCCTCCGGAGCCGGTCGAACCGGTCACCGGGGACCTGCGAGAGGACTGGGGGCCCGGCGCGAACTGGGGCCTCGGCGAGGTGTTCGCCGGCATCGCAGCGAGCTTCGTGCTGTCGGTCCTGGTCGGCGGGATCGTGATCGCGATCGCGGGTTGGTCGAACGACGACATCCCGATCTGGGGGATGGCCCTGCTGCAGGTGCCGCTGTGGGGTGGCTACCTCGGGGCGGTCGTGTACGCCGGCCGTGTCCGCGGCGACGGCGTCGTCAGGGACTTCGGGGTGCGCGCCACCTGGTGGGATGCCCCGGTGGGACTGGTCATCGGCATCCTCACCCAGGTGGTGGTCCTCCCACTGCTGTACATCCCGATCCTCGAGCTCGTGGGCTCCGACTCCGAGGAGCTGTCACGCCCTGCCAAGGAGCTGGCAGAACGCGCCGACTCGCCCGTCGGCTGGATCGTCTTCGCGCTCATCGTCGGGCTGGGCGCGCCGCTGGTCGAGGAGCTGTTCTACCGAGGTCTCTTCCTGCGGTCCCTCGAGAAGGCGGGCACGGGCCGGGTCGTCGCCGTGGTGATCTCGTCGGTGGTCTTCGCCGCGATCCACTTCCAGGCGCTCCAGTTCCCCGGCCTGTTGGCGTTCGGCCTGATCGCCGGCACACTGGCGGCACGCAGCGGACGCCTCGGGCCCGCCGTGTGGGCCCACATCGGCTTCAACATGACGACCGTCGTGGTGCTGTACCTCGGCTCCTGAGCCCGCAGGACGCACGTCGACGGCTCCGGCGGGTCGAGCCGCACCGCTCGGGCTGGGTCGAACGGCCCATTTCCGGCAGTCCAACGGCCCATTTGGGCCGTTCCCGCTCTCATTCCACCCCTCCACCTGCCGATGGGAACATGCGCCGACGCATTCCTCATCGGCGCATCCGGCCGCTGGGGCACGGATCGATCATCGAACTGTGGAGCAGGAGAACCGTGGGGTCGTGCAACGCGTGTGGCAACGAGCAGGTGGAGATCGGTCTGACGATCGACGGTTCGCGACTGATCATGCGGTCGTGTTCGAACTGCGACACGAGGAGCTGGCACCGCGACGGTGAGTCCGTGGGGCTCGACGGCGTGCTCCACGACATCAGCGCGGTCCCGACGCGCTACCGCCGTTCGCTGTCCGCCTGAGGGCACAGCTGCGACCCGACACGCAGGATCCGGCTCGCGTCGGAGCTCCCTGAACGCCCTCGCGCCGTGCCACGACTGGGTTGTCAGGTGACCTGAACACCACGTGTCCCCCTCCGGGCGCGAGCCGTGCCACCATGGTGGCTCCATGGATGAGACCTCCCGGGCCGGGGACGAACGGGTCGGCCTCGACGAAGTACCCCCGGGCGGCGACGACGTCGCGCCCACGACCGACGTCGACGAGCTCGCGCCACCCGGCGACGTGGCGGGATCCGACGGCGACGACGGCGACGAACCAGGGTTCGTGACCGACCTGCCCGAAGCTCCGCCACCCATGTCCGCGTCGCGCCGCGACGCCATCGAGAAGTGGGTCGGGCTCGCGATCGCGATCGCCTGCGGCGTGTTCGTCTTCGGATCGCTGCACCCGGAGCTGCTGTTCCAGAACTCGACGCCGACCGGCGGCGACATGGGTGCCCACGTGTGGGGCCCGAAGTTCCTCACCGACCACCTGCTGCCGCAGTTCCGCGTCACGGGCTGGACCCAGGACTGGTACGCCGGCTTCCCCGCCTACGTCTTCTACATGGTGGTGCCGTCGCTGCTGATCGTGTGGCTGTCGGTGAACCCGCCGGTGTGGCTGATCCCGGTCCTGCTCGTCGCCATCGGCGGCGTCGCCTGGTTCGCCCTCCAGCGTGTCCGCGCGCCGTGGGCGCGCACCCTGGTGTGGATCGGCGTGGTCTTCGCCACGGTGCTCGTCCTGCCCATCCCGTACAACATCGCCTTCAAGCTCGTCACCGTCTCCGGTCTGGTCACGCTGCCCGTGGCGCTCTACGCACTCGGGCGGGCGGCGCGGGTGCCGTTCCCCGGGCCGCCGCTGCTCGCCGCGGCGACGTTGCCCTTCATCTACGACCGGGGCTTCACGATCCTCGGCGGCAACGGCGCGTCGACGATGGCGGGGGAGTTCGCCTTCTCGATCTCGCTGACCCTGGCGTTCCTGTTCCTCGCCCTGCTCTTCAAGGGCATCCGCACCCGGCGGGACCGTGCCCTCGGCGCGGTGCTGGCGGCGCTGACGGTGCTGTGCCACCTGATCCCGGGCATCTTCATGGTGATCGCCACGGTGATCATCCTCTTCGTGCGCCGCGAGGACCGCACCCCGTGGTGGGACGCCAACACCATCGGGCGTGTCGTGGCCGGCGTGCTCGTGGCGATCACGCTCATCACCATCGTCCCGGACCTCACGCTGCCGGTGCTCGGCTGGAACATCTCGTCGCCGTTGCCGCAGTGGTGGTTCCCTGCGCTCGCCTCGCTGGTGGCGCTGGCGCTGTTCACCGGCTTCCAGCCACAGCTCGCCTCGTACTTCCGGAACCCGGACCGTCGTCTCGTCGCGATCGGCGCGACGCTCGTCGGCACGGGTGTGGCGCTGCTGCTGATCGCGCTCGGCGTGCTCGCTGCCGGTCCGTGGCTGTTCGTGCTCCTGGCGATCGCTCTGGCGATCGTGCTCTTCGCCGGGTGGGACTGGCGTGCGGTCCGTTGGATCGTGCTCGCCGGCCCCGTCGGTGCGCTGCTCACCGGGTTCTGGTTCGTGCCGTTCCTCTCCAGCAGCACCTGGATGAACGACATGGGGTGGGAGAAGTACACCCGCTACGCCGACCACCTGCTGGCGCGCGACATCACCGAGATGTCGTTGTCGGGCATGCCCTACCGCAACGTGGTCTTCGCGCTCGCAGGCCTGGGCGTGGTGCTCGCGCTGATCCACCGGGTGCGCTTCGGCTACTTCCTCGCCCTGACCGTCATGGTCTTCGCCTGGATCTTCCGGTACTTCCCCCAGTACCGGCTCTGGAACGCCCGCCTGTTGCCCTTCCTGTACCTGGCGATCTACCTGCTCGCCGGTCTGGCGCTCGCGCTCGTGATCCGTTCGCTCGTGGTCGCGGTCCAGGACCTCACCGCGCGCCGTGACGAGCCGCTGTTCGTCGGGATCGCCGGCGCGCTGGTGGTCGTCGCGGCCCTGGCGGTGGTGCTGCTCGGTGGGTTCCGGATGCTGCCGGGTGGGCAGAACGTCACCGACCCCGCCGATCCGTCGACCAGCCTCTACCGGTGGGCGGGCATCAACTTCGAACCGAGCATCGTGCAGGACTGGGCCGCCTGGAACTACGCGGGACTCGAGAGCAAGCCGGCCTGGGGCGAGTTCGAGGGCATCGTCGACATGATGTCCGAGGTCGCCGACGAGCACGGGTGCGGTCGGGCGATGTGGGAGTACGAGGGCGACCTGCAGCGCTTCGGCACACCGATGGCGCTCATGCTGCTGCCGTACTTCACCGATGGCTGCGTCGGTTCGATGGAAGGCCTCTACTTCGAGGCCTCGTCGACCACGCCGTTCCACTTCCTCAACCAGTCCGAGCTGTCGACCGCTCCGTCACGGGCCCAGCGGGACCTGCCCTACAGCGCCTTCGACATCGACAAGGGCGTCGCCCACCTCCAGCTGATGGGCGTGAAGTACTACATGGCCACGAGCGACGCGGCGATCACCGCCGCACGCGGCCACGAGGACCTGACCGAGGTCGCGTCCGAGACCTTCATGGCACCCGCGGGCGACGGCTCGGCGACGGAGCACACCTGGGCGGTGTTCGAGGTGGCGGACGCCGACATCGTGCAGGCGCTCGAGTTCGAGCCCGTCGTGCTGAGCGATGCGGACGACCACATCGACGGCTGGGTCTACGCGGCCGAGCACCCCGAGGCCGTCGAGGGCCAGCCCAAGCCGCCCAAGGACCCCGGCCCGGCGGTGCTCTGGTACAACGACCCGACCCGTTGGGACGTCCCGTTGGCGACCTCCGGACCGGACGACTGGCCCCGAGCGGCGTCGACCGACCTCGACCCGCCGCGCGAGCCAGTCGTGCCGGCCGAGGTGAGCGACGTCGAGATCACCTCGGACTCGGTGTCGTTCTCGGTGGACGAGATCGGCAAGCCGGTGCTGGTGAAGGTCTCGTACTTCCCCAACTGGAAGGTCAGCGGCGCCGAAGGGCCCTACCGGGTGAGCCCCAACTTCATGGTGGTCGTGCCGACCGAGCACGACGTCGAGCTCTACTACGGCCGAACGGGCACCGACCTGCTGGGCTGGTTCATGACCTTCCTCGGACTGGTGCTGCTGGGCGGGCTGGTCGCCCTCGACGAGCGCGACCGTCGCCGACCCGAACCAGATCCCGACGCGGACGACCCGGAGCTCGGCGGGCCCGACCCCAGCACCCCGGATGCCGACGCATCGGCCGCCGAGGACGCGGCGACGGACGCGGACCAGGAGGAGTCGGATCCCGGCGACGCGGACGAGCTGGCGACCGACGAGCTGGCGGCCGACGATCCGGAGGTCGTGGGGACGGCGTCGGAACCCTCGTCGGCCTGAGGCCATGAACCTGCTGCGCCGCTTCACCCTGGTCGGCACCACGGCGACCATCGTCGACGTAGTGGCGCTGATCCTGCTCTTCGAGCTGGCGCACTGGCCGGTCTGGCTCGCGGATGCCGCGGCGGTGGCCACGGCGACCGCCGTGTCGTGGTGCCTGCACGGTCTGGTCACCTTCCCCGACGACCCGACCAGGGCGTGGTTCCGACAGCTGGGCACCTATCTGCGCACCGCCGGGCTCGCGCTGGTCGTCGACGTCGTCGTGCTCAGCGCCCTCTTCGCGCTGCTGCACCCCGGGTGGTGGGGTGCGCTGCTGGTGATCAAGGCGCCGGCGCTGCTCGCCGCGTTCCTGACCCGGATGCTCAACTACCGCCTGGCGATGTTCCAGACGGTGCGAGGGGCCCAGGCCGATCCGCTCGGTCGCCCCGCCGCCGCCGGATCGGTACGACTGAGCGTCGTCGTGCCCGCCTATCGCGAAGAGGACCGCATCGCCGAGACCGTGCGGCGGGTGCGTGACGAGCTCCGCGAGGTCGACGCGCAGGGCGGGCTCGAGATCGTGGTGGTCGACGACGGCTCCGACGACGAGACCGCGCTCCGTGCCGAGCAGGCCGGAGCCGACCAGGTGCTGCGGCAGTCGCCCAACGCCGGGAAGGGCGCCGCCGTCCGCGCCGGGGTGCTGGCGGCGACGGGAAGGACCGTCGCGTTCACCGACGCGGATCTGTCCTACGCCCCCGAACAGGTCCTCGTGCTGCTCGAGGGCGTCGAGGCCGGCTGGGACGTCGTGGTCGGCAGTCGCCAGCACGTCGACACCCGCACGGTGGTCAGGGCCGGCCGGCTGCGAGAGGTCGGTGGTCGGATCATCAACACCCTCACCGCCCTGGTGCTGCTCGGTCGCTACCGCGACACGCAGTGCGGTCTCAAGGCGATGCGTTCCGACGTCGGGCGCCTGATCTTCTCGCACAGCCGGATCGACGGCTTCGCCTTCGACGTCGAGGTCTTCCACCTCGTCGAGCGCTATCGACTGACCCTGCTCGAGGTGCCGGTCGAGGTCGTGAACTCCAGTCGCAGCACCGTGAACGTGGCCAGGGACGCTGCTCGCCTGGTCCGCGACCTCTTCCGCATCCGTCGCTGGGGTCGCCTGGGGCTGTACGAGGCGGATGTGGACGACGAGCTCCTGCCCGGCGAGGCGTCCTGAGCCGTCGCCCGGGGTCGGGCGTTCGGGCCGCTCGCCACTAGGGTGGCGCCCCGTGAAGCCACTCGACGTCATCTTCAAGGCCTACGACGTTCGGGGTCTCGTCCCCGAGCAGTTCGACGTCGCGACCGCTCGGGCGATCGGCGTCGGATTCGCCCGGTTCGTCGCCGACCATGCCGAGCCGGCGAGCACGGTGCTCGTCGCCCGTGACATGCGGCCCTCGGGCGTCGACCTGGTCGCCGCCTTCAGCGAGGGCGTCCGCTCACAGGGGCTCGACGTGGTCGACCTCGGCCTGGGCTCGACCGACCTGCTCTACTTCGCCGCCGGCTCGCTCGACGCGCCGGGCGCCATGTTCACGGCGTCGCACAACCCGGCGCAGTACAACGGCATCAAGTTCTGCCGGGCCGGGGCACGTCCGGTCGGCGAGGACAGCGGCCTCCGCGAGATCCGAGAGGTCGCCGAGGCCTCCGGCGCCGGAACGGTCGACGACGCGCCGACCCCCGGGTCGCTGAGCCACCGCAACCTGCTCGATGCGTTCGCCGATCACGTCCGTTCCTTCGTCGACGTCGGCGCACTCGCACCGCTCAAGGTCGTCGCCGACACGGCGAACGGCATGGGCGGTCTGGTCGTCCCGGCGGTCTTCTCGACCCTGCCGTTCGATCTCGAGGTGTTGTACGGCGAGCTCGACGGCACGTTCCCCAACCATCCGGCGGACCCGATCCAGCCCGAGAACCAGGCCGACCTGAGGGCACGGGTCATCGAGGTCGGCGCGGACGTCGGGCTCGCGTTCGACGGCGACGCCGACCGGGTGTTCCTCGTCGACGAGCAGGGTGTCGGGCTCTCGGGTTCGACGACCACTGCGGTCATCGCTGCGGGCATCCTCGACCGCCATCCCGGCGAGACGGTGATCCACAACCTGATCTGCTCCAAGTCGGTGCCCGAGGTCGTGCGCGAGCACGGCGGCACGCCGGTGCGCACCCGGGTCGGGCACTCCTTCATCAAAGAGGTCATGGCCGAGACCGGCGCCGTCTTCGGTGGTGAGCACTCCGCCCACTACTACTTCCGCGACAACTACCGGGCGGACTCGGGGCTGATCGCCGCGCTGGTCGTGCTCGAGCAGATGTCGGTCACCGGTCTGCCCCTGTCGGAGCTGCGCAAGCCGTTCGAGCGCTACTCCGACTCCGGCGAGATCAACACGCGGGTCGAGGACACCGACGCCGTGATCGAGCGCGTCGCCGCGCACTACTCCGATGCCGACCAGGACCGGCTCGACGGGTTGACCGTCGATCTCGGTGACTGGTGGTTCAACCTGCGCGCGTCGAACACCGAACCGCTGCTGCGCCTGAACCTCG
>JAFAFN010000061.1 GCA_023423475.1 Actinomycetes bacterium
ACTACTACGTGACCGCGCACCTGCAGGTCGCGCCCGACGGTGGTCCGGTCAGCTTC
Source organism: Actinomycetes bacterium (assembly GCA_023423475.1). GTDB lineage: Bacteria > Actinomycetota > Acidimicrobiia > Acidimicrobiales > Microtrichaceae > JAFAFN01. Next base: position 57 of record JAFAFN010000061.1, read on the forward strand.
GTGGTGCCGACGGGCAACTTCGGCAACATCCTCGCCGGGTGGGCGGCCAAGCAGATGGGCCTCCCGGTCGACCGCCTCGTCGTGGCGTCCAACCGCAACGACATCCTCACCAGGTTCTTCACCACCGGCACGATGGAGATGCACGACGTCGTGCCGACCTCGAGTCCGTCCATGGACATCCAGGTCAGCTCCAACCTCGAGCGCCTGCTCTTCGAGGTGCTCGGGCGTGATGGCGCAGCAGTCGCCGCGCTCATGTCGGACTTCCGCGCCGATGGCGTGGTGTCGGTATCGGTCGAGGTGCTCGAGCGGTTGCGCGACGAGTTCGACTGCGGACGGGTGGACGACGAGGCCGCCGCCGAGGTGATCCGCCACGTGCACCACCGCAGCGGCATGCTGGTCGACCCCCACACCGCCGTGGCCGTCGGTGTCGCCGAGGCGCTCGAAGGAGATCCCTCGATCCCTGTCGTGGCGCTCGCGACCGCACACCCGGCCAAGTTCCCCGACGCGGTCCAGTCCGCCACCGGAGTGCACCCGCCGCTGCCCGAGCACGTCGCCGACCTGTTCGAGCGCACCGAGCGCGTCGAGCACGTCGCCGGAGACCTGGCTGCGGTGCAGGCGCTGGTCCGCGCCGAGCTCACCGACTGACCACGCCGGGCAGCGATTCGAGGGGGCGCGAGGGCGATGCCAGACTGTCGGCCATGAAGTACGTGATCTGTGTGCCCGACGGTTGTGCCGACGAACCGCATCCGGACCTCGGCGGTCGCACGCCGCTCGAGGTCGCGGACACGCCGGTGCTGCGGGCGCTCGCCGCGCGCGGCACCGTCGGTCGTGCCGCGGTGATCCCCGAGGGGTTCCCTCCCGGCAGCGACGTCGGCAACCTGTCGCTGCTCGGCTTCGATCCTGCCGAGCACCACACGGGTCGGGCGCCGATCGAGGCCGCGTCGCTGGGCATCTCGATCCGGCCCGACCAGGTGGCCTTCCGTTGCAACCTGTCCACGGTCGACCTGGAGCGCGGGGGAGCGGGCGGCCTCATGGTCGACTTCGCCGGCGGTCACCCGACGTCCGAGGCGGCGGCCAAGGTCATCGCCGCGCTCGACGCCGAGCTCGGCAGCGGTGCCGGCGCCGAGATCTCGTTCCACCCCGGCGTGCAGTACCGCCACATCATGGTCGCCCCCGAGTCCTGGGCCGACGCCGTGTGCGTCCCGCCCCACGACCTCTCCGACGATCCGGCGATCTGGCCGACCGGTCCTGCGGGCTCGAAGCTCTCCGAGGTCATGATGGCCAGCCGTGAGATCCTCGCCCGGTTCGACGACGTCGGCGCGAACCAGATCTGGCTCTGGGGCCAGGGCCATCAGCCGCAACTGCCGTCGTTCCGCGACACCTACGGCCTCGATGCCGGCATGGTCACCGCGGTCGATCTGGTACGCGGCCTCGGCGTGCTCACCGGCATGGACATCGTCGAGGTGCCCGGAGCCACCGGGTGGTACGACACCGACTACGAGGGCAAGCGCGACGCCGCGATCGAGGCGCTGCGCGGTGGCAAGGACCTCTTCGTCATCCACATCGAGGCGACCGACGAGGCCGGTCACGCCGGCAACGTCGAGGAGAAGGTCCGGGCACTCGAGAACTGGGACCGTCGCGTGCTGGCCGACCTGGTGCCGGCACTCGACGAGATGGGCCCCTGGCGGCTGCTGATGTCGCCCGACCACCCGACGCCGCTGGCGCTGAAGACCCACACGTCGGACACCGTGCCGTACCTGCTGGTCGATTCCGAGACCGACGGGCCCGGCGGGGACTACACCGAGGTCGGCACCGCGGACAGCGACGTCGTCGCGGGTCACGACTTGGTGCCGCTGCTCATCGGCTGACGCTCCCGGCCTGTCGCTCGGGCCGGCGGTCGGGCCGGCGGTTGCGGCGCTGGGGCCTGTTTGCCTGTCGGGGCCGCGGTTCGGATACGATCGTCGGGTCCGCCGTGGAAGGGGACAGCAGGGGGACGTCGACCAGCCGGCCATCAGGCCCGGGGTCCGGTCGGCTCCTCACCGCTCTTCACTGGCGAACACGGACTCCCTTCTGCAGTCGGGGCCAGGCGCTCCGCTGTGACACCAGCGCAGTCGTGACCGGACTGCTGCCGAGCAACGAAATGGGTACAACCTGTGAGTGCTGATCCGATCGACCTCGAAGGCCTCGAACGCAAGGACCGAGCAGAGCTGGCGACGATCGCCGCCGCACTCGGCGGCAAGCCGGGATCACGTGCCAAGAAGGCCGACATCGTCCAGATGATCCTGGAGCTCGCCGGGGTCACCCCCGCAGCCGGTGGCGACGCCGCCGGCGATGCTCCGGCCGCCGACGGCGCATCCGACACCCCTTCGTCCGATGCCGACGACGCCGGTGCCGATGCCGCAGCAGAGGACGGGTCCGGTGGGGACCAGGGCGGCCCGTCCGGTGACAGCACCGACTCGGGTCGTCAGGGCGGGCGAGGCCGTGGCCGTGGCCGCAACTCCGCCTCGACCGACACCGAGGAGTCGGCACGCGCCGACGACGCCGGGAACGAGCAGCCCCAGGGCCGCCGTGGCCAGCAGTCCGAGTCCCGCCAGGGCGGCGATCAGCAGCGCGGGCAGCAGGACCAGCAGCCGGAAGCCCCGCAACACGATGGCCAGCAGCAGGACGCCCAGCAGGGCAACGGCCAGCAGAACGACGGCCAGCAGAACGACGGACAGCAGAACGACGGCGAGGGCGAAGGCGGCCGTCGCCGTCGGCGTCGCCGTGGACGTGATCGCGATCGCGCCGAGGACGGCGGCGATGGCTCGCAGAACTGGGACGGCGAGCTGATCGAGGTCGCCGGCATCCTCGATCTCCGCGACGAGGGCTACGGGTTCCTCCGCCTGAACGGCCTCCTGCCCAGCCGCGACGACGTCTACGTCTCGGTCAAGCAGACCCGCCAGTTCGGCCTGCGCCGGGGCGACCGCATCACCGGCGCCTCGCGTCCGGCCAACCGCGGCGAGAAGAACCCCGCGCTGCTGCGCATCGACACGGTCAACGACGCCTCGGCCGACGCCGCCCGCGAGCGCCCCCGCTTCGAGGACCTGACCGCGCTGTTCCCCCAGGAGCAGCTGCGTCTCGAGCGCGAGGACCACCCCTTCGACGTGACGTCGCGGATCATCGATCTGCTCGCGCCGATCGGCAAGGGCCAGCGCGGCCTGATCGTGTCGCCGCCGAAGTCGGGCAAGACCACGATCATGAAGACGATCGCCCAGGCCATCGAGGAGAACCACCCCGAGGTCGAGGTCATGGTGCTGCTCGTCGACGAGCGGCCCGAGGAGGTCACCGACATCCGTCGCTCCGTGCAGGGCGAGGTCGTCGCGTCGACGTTCGACCGTCCCGCCGAGGAGCACATCGCCGTCGCCGAGCTCGCCATCGAGCGGGCCAAGCGCATGGTCGAGCTCGGTCACGACATCGTCGTCATCCTTGACGGCATCACCCGCCTCGCACGTGCCTACAACCTCGTGGCACCCAACGGCGGTCGCATCATGAGCGGTGGCATCGACACCACGGCCCTGTACCCGCCGAAGCGCTTCTTCGGTGCGGCTCGCAACCTCGAGGAGGGTGGCTCGCTCACGATCCTCGCGACGGCACTCGTCGACACCGGTTCCAAGATGGACGAGGTGATCTTCGAGGAGTTCAAGGGCACCGGGAACATGGAGCTCCGCCTCGACCGTGCCGCCGCCGAGCAGCGCGTGTACCCCGCGATCGACGTGGACGGCAGCTCGACGCGCCACGAGGAGCTGCTCATCGATGCGAAGCAGCTCCAGCAGGTCTGGAAGCTCCGTCGTCTGCTCTCGGCGGTGTCCGGTGAGAACGGCACCGCTGCCGGACTCGAGCTCGTCATCGACCGCATGCGGAAGTTCCCGACCAACGAGGTCTTCCTCGCCGAGATCGCCAAGGGTCCGGCCATCGAGGGCTGAGGCCCGGCGTTCGGCGCCTGCGCCGGCTCGCTCCCGACACCCCAGTCGGGCCATACTGATCCGTCCACTCTCATCAGGTCCCGCTCGGAAACCGGGGCCGTCACGGAGACACCACCATGAAGCCCGGAATCCACCCCAACTACCGCTACGTCGTGTTCCAGGACACCTCGTCGGGTGACACGTTCCTCACGAAGTCGACCATCGACACCCCCGAGACCACCACGTGGACCGACGGCAACGAGTACCCGTTGGCCAAGGTCGAGATCTCGGCGTTCACCCACCCGTTCTTCACGGGCCAGATGAAGATCGTCGACACCGCCGGTCGCGTCGAGCGCTTCGAGCGTCGCTACGGCCGCCGCAAGGGCCAGGCCGCCGAGACCGAGGCGGTCGAGAACGAGGATGGCGGCACCGAGGCGACGACGACCGAGTCGGAGTGATCCGGTGCTCGCTGCGCTCGCGGTGAGCCCATCGGAGCGCATCTCATGAGCATCGATGCCGACCAGCGCGCCAGGCTGCTGGCCGCCAAGCTCGGCGCGCTCGTGCGCACGACCGCGGGCGTCGAGTGCGAACCCACGGCGACCGGCTCCGTGGTCGCCGCGATCGTCGGGCGCACCGCCTACGTCCTGCTCGACGACGGCGGACCCGGAGGTCTCGGCGGCCTGGCCCTTGCGGCGGCCGTAGCGACGCTCGAAGCGCTCGACGCG
>JAFAFN010000102.1 GCA_023423475.1 Actinomycetes bacterium
CTCGTCGCTCGCTCGGCTGATCGACTTCCCGGTCGACATGTTGAAGATCGACCAGACGTTCGTGCACGGCCTGTTCACCCGCCACACCGTGCCCGCGGTGAAGGCGATCGTCGACCTGGCCGCGGCGATCGGGGCCCGCTCGTGCGCAGAGGGGATCGAGGACGAGGGGCAGCTGCGCTGCATGGCCGAGCTGGGGGTCGACCTGCTCAGCGGCTTCCACCTCGGACGCCCGGTCGAGGTGCACCGGCTCGGCGCCACGCTCGAGTGCCCCCGAGCCTCGATGGCCGCGCTCGGCGCCGCTTCCTCGAAATCCTCTCCGTTTTCAGAGTCGTCACACTGAATCCAGAGACGATGTCCGCCACCTCCTCGAAATCTGTTCCGTTCTCGAGGCGATCGGTCCGAAAACGGAGAGGATCTCGGGTCGGACTGGCCTCAGCGACAGCGGGCTCGGCGCATGCCGTCGCGGACCGCTGCGATGAGCTCGGCGGGACGGGCCCACACCGTGTCGTCGGTGACCTCGACCACGACGAAGCCGGCGGCCTCCAGTGCGGCGATCCTGATGGCGTCTGCCTCCCTGTCGCAGAGCGCGGAGTGGAACTTCTCGCTCTGGACCTCGAGCACGAGCGGCAGCGTCGGGTGTCGGAAGTCGACGCGCCCGATCCATCGGTCGCCGTCACCGCTGTCGACCTGACGGTCCATGGGGATGCCGTGTTCGTCGAGCAGCTCCATCACCCGGCTCTCGAGACCGCTGGCCGGTGGCGTGTAGTCGAGGCCACGAGGCTCGAAGTACGCCCGAAGCCCAGCGGTGCCGTTGCGGCCTCGGCGGCCGAAGTCGGCGAGGAGCGCAGCGATCGACCGGCCCGACAGGAGTCGGTCCGACCAGAGACGGTCGGTCAGCTTGCAGGCCCGCTCGAACGAGCAGATGTCGAAGAGCTGCATCGCCAACAGCTCGGGTCCGACGATCGGAACGCCGTCGAGCACGGTCACCCAGCGCTCGGGCAGCCGGTCGACCTGGCGCAGCATCGTTCCCTCGGCGGGCTGTCGGGACGACTTCGACGCTCTGACGGTCTGGAACGGCCGTAGCGGGAGGCCCTTGAGACCCCAGCACCGACCGGCGGAGGAGTGCGCGAGCCGGGCGTCGCGACCGGAGTCCAGGACCGCAGCGGTCGCGTCCTGCAGGTCGTCGACTGGCGACCCGATCCGCCGGAGGACCGTCGAGGTGACCCGCTCCCACTGGCCCGACCGGACCAACCAGTCGATCTGGCCGTAGGTCCAGCCGAGGTCGAGCAGTTGCCACCTGCTCAGCACGCCGTTCTGCGCCTCTGCGAGCGCCAGGTGGTCGGTCCGTTCCATCGCCCCACCGTGGTCGGCCCGTCCGTCGCCGTCACCGGGCTGCACGACCCGGTCGCCCGATCACTCGGCCGGTCCGTCACTCGAAATGACAACTGCTGTCGAGGTGGTGAGTCGAACGATGAGGAGGATGTCGGTGCGGCGGCCGCAAGGGTCACCGTTGTCGAGGTGACCAGACTGAAAACGGAGGGGATTTCGCAGGTGGGCGAAGCCCCGCGCTCGTCGCTCCGCGCGGTCCGTGCGGCAAGATGGCGGTCCATGACCTCGCCTCAGGACGTCGCCGCAGCGCTCCGGACCGCCGTCACCACCACGGTGCGCGGCAAGCCCCACGCCGTCGACCTGGCCCTGTCGACCCTGCTCGGCGGCGGACACCTGCTCGTCGAGGACCTGCCCGGCACCGGCAAGACCCTGCTCGCCAAGAGCATCGCCGCGGCGTGCGGTGGCTCGTTCGGTCGAGTGCAGTGCACGCCCGACCTGCTGCCGACCGACATCACCGGCACCTCGGTGTTCCGACCCGACACCGGTGAGTGGCAGTTCCGTGCGGGCCCGGTGTTCGCCAACGTCGTGCTGGTCGACGAGGTCAACCGCGCCTCGCCGCGGACCCAGGCCGCGCTGCTGGAGCCGATGGAGGAGCACCAGGTCACCGTCGACGGTTCGACGTGGCCGCTGCCCGAACCGTTCTTCTGCATCGCCACCCAGAACCCGTTCGGCCAGATCGGCACCTTCCCGCTGCCGGAGAGCCAGCTCGACCGGTTCGCCCTGGCGATCTCGCTCGGACTGCCCGATCGCGATGCCGAGCGTGAGATCGTCACCGGCGCTGGCGGCATCGACGCGCTGCCGTCGCTCCATGCGGTGACCGAACCCGGGGCGGTCGCCGCCGCGATCAAGGCGACGGCGGCGACGCACTGCGACCCGAAGGTCATCGACTACGTGCTCGACCTGACCGACTCGACGCGGACCGATCCGCGACTCAGCCAAGGGGCGTCGCCCAGGGCGTCGACCGCCCTGGTGCACCTGGCACGGGGCCACGCCGTGGTGTCGGGCCGCGACTACGTCACCCCGGACGACGTGCAGGCGGTGTTCGTCGGCGCCTACGCGCACCGGGTGATGGTGGCGGGTCGGATCGACACGACCGCGGCCCGAGAGGTGCTCGCATGGCTCCTCACCCAGGTCGCCGTCCCTCGACCGTGACCACCCGAGGGGTCGGCCCACGGACCGACCGAGACCGCACGAAGCTGCGTCCGACGGTCTTCGGGCTCGCAGTCGCCGTGGTGCTCCTGATCGCCGGCGTCCTGCGGCCGTCGGTCGCCGATCCATCGGTCACCGGGCTCGTCTGGGCGGGGCTGCTCGGCGCGCTGCTGCTCGGCATCGTCTGGCCGATGATCGCAGTACGACTGATCAAGGTGCGCATCGTCGCGGCACCACAGGACCTCGTCGTCGGTCAGCTCTCGTCGCTCGAGCTCGAGCTGTCGACCCGGGCGTCGGGGCTGGCCATCGGCTGCACAGGTTCTGGCACCTCGGTGATCGACGTCGTCTCGCCCGGCGTCGTGCGCATCCCGCTGACGATCGCCACACGGGGGGCCTACCGCTGGATCCGCATCGACGTCGGGTCCGACGCGCCGTTCGGGATCATGTTCGCCAACCGCACCCGACTGGTCGCACTGCGGCGACAGCTGCTCGTCGGGCCGGTCTCGGCGAGTGAGCGCATCGCCGCCCGAGAGCTGGCCGGTGACCTGCAGGACCCGTCGCCGAGCGGTCACGGTTCGAGCGGTGAGGCGGTCCGATCGGTGCGCCCCTACGTGACGGGCGACCCGTCGCACCTGGTGCACTGGCCGTCCACTGCACGGGTCGGATCGCTCGTCGTGCGTGAGCTCGAACCTCCCGCGACCCGTGGCCTCGCGATCGTCGTCGACCTCACCCCGCTCGCGTCGGGTGGGGACACCGCGGTGCCCGATCAGGAGGTCGAGCGGGCTGCGTCGAGGGCCGCCGGCATCGCCGAGGCCGCGCTCGACGAGGGAGCACGCGTGCTGTTGAGCACCGTCGAGGGCTCCGGTCCGGTGCTGGCCGAGGTCGCCGACCTGCTCGACGTCCGCCGGCGCCTGGCGCTCGCCGTCGCCGGCGCACCATCGGCTGCGCCCGAGGACTGGCCGAGTGTCCGCATCGCGGTTGCTCCATCGGCCGGCGTCGGCGAGGAGGCACCGCGGTGAGCGCCTCCGCGGATCGCTCGACGATCTCGAACCAACGCGCCTGGCTGCTCACGGCGCTCGTCGCCGCGCAGCTCTGGGCGGCGCTGTCGTCGCTGCCGACCAGCGGCGATGGCCGCCGGTTCGCCGCCGAGGCCGCGGCGCTGTGCGCGGTGCTCGCGATGTTCGGGCTGCGGTCCGTGCCGATCCGCTGGATCGTGCGCGGCCTGTCGCTGCTCAGCGGGATGCTGCTCGCCCGTTTCGGTGAGTTCGGAGTGCTGGGCGGCATCGGCGGGTCGTGGCGGGTGCTGGTCTGGCTCGGTGCGACCGCCGCGGCGCTGGCGCTCGCACCGTCGAGTCGTGCGGTGCCGGGTCGCGACCCAGGGGTCGTCATCCGCGCCGAGGACCTGCCGGCCTCGGCGATCCTCGATGACCAGCCGAACGCCCGCGACGGCTCGGCTCGACGCGAGCCCTACACCGCGCCCCAGCGCCGGGGTGGTGTCCCCGTCGCGCTCGTCGTGGCGGCGATCGCGTTGATCGGCGCGTCGTCGTTGCTGATCGGACCCAGGGTGTCGAACTCGTTCCCGGTCGGGTCGAAGGTCGGCGACGTCGTCGACCTCGGCGCGAACCGCGGGGACAACGCACTCGTCGCGACCGACACCCTCGACATGACCACACGACCGCGGCTCTCCGACGAGGTCGTGATGACCGTGCGGTCCCAGCTCGCCTCGTTCTGGCGCACCGAGACCTTCGACCAGTGGGATGGTTCCACGTGGTCGCGCAGCGGCGGGCTGTCGGGCTCGTACCTGGACGACGGCGTCGTGGTGCCCTCGCCCGAGGACCTCGCGGCGCTCGACGGCGAGGACTCGACCCAGGAGTTCCGCATCGAGATCGGCTTCGCCACGGCGGTGCCGTCCGCGCCCTCGCCCGTCGAGGTCGACAGCGACCAGGAGCTCGCCCAGCGCCCCGACGGCACGCTCGTCTCGCCCGCCCGGCCCCTGAGTCGCGGGACGACCTACATCGTGACGAGTCGCCAGCTGCCGGTGACCCCGGAGCTGCTGAGATCGACCGACGCCGACGACGTGCCCGAGGGGATCCGCGACGCCTACGCGGCCCCGCCGGTCGCCACCGGTCGCACCGTCGAGCTCGTCGAGTCGTTGACGGCCGGGATCGACAACGACTTCGACAAGGTGCGGGCCTTCGAGCAGTGGATGGACGACAACACCGAGTACTCCCTCGACGCGCCGCTGTCCCCGAAGGGCGTCGACGTCGTCGACCACTTCCTCTTCGACAGCCAGCTGGGCTGGTGCGAGCAGATCGCGAGCTCGTTGGTGGTGATGGCGCGCATCGCCGGGGTGCCGGCCCGTCTCGCGACCGGCTTCGCCCCGGGGGAGTGGGACGCGGTCGGCGGACGGTTCGTGGTGCGTGAACGAGAGGCGCACGCGTGGGCCGAGGTCTGGTTCCCGGAGTTCGGATGGGTCACCTTCGACCCGACCGCGCAGGTGCCACTCGCCGGGACCGAGGAGGCGACCGCCGGCGCGACCGCGGTCGACTGGCGCGAGCTCGCCGGCGCCGCGCTGCTGGTCGTGGGCATCGTCTCGCTCGCGGCGGGACCGGTGCGGCGCTTCGTCGAGCGGCGAGGGGATCGGATCCGGGCGAAGCGACGCCAGCGTCGGCTGGTGCGCGAGCGCTGGGACGTGGCCGAGGAGGTGCGCATCGAGGAGCTCGGACGAGATGCGGGCCGTGAGCGCGCGCCGCACGAGACCGTGGCCGCGTACGCCGGGGCGGTGGCGGAGCTCACGGGCGACGCCGAGGTCGCCGAACGTGGTCGCGCCGTCGACGCCCACCGCTACCGCGACTGACCGCTCCACCACCTGCCCGTACCGTCCCGAAAAATGGGACGCTTGACCAGGAGTCACTGAGAACGTCCCGTTTTTCGGGACGGTCGGTGTCGTGGTGGTGGGAAGTCTCGACCCGGCCGGGCCGAAGAATATTCAATCTGCAAACACCCGTTGACCGTCTCGCGGGGGTGCGGAAGACTCGACAACGCGACCGGCGGGTGCGCGAGTCCAGTTACCGAAACCCCTTTTCGTCCGGTCGATGGGGCACCGACCAGACAGTTCCCACCGCCCAACTCGGCGGAGTCGCTCCGCCCGCAGCAACCACTCGACTCGGAGGGAGACGAGGACTTGCTCGTTGCCCCTTTGCGTTCCCTCGACGCCGTCCGCCCGACTCGCCGGAACCATGCCGGTCAGTCCGGCTACGGCCTGCTCGAGGTGCTCATCGCCATCGTGTTGATGGGCACCGTGCTCGCCGCGCTCAGCGCGGCCATGTTGACCCTGCTCGCGACCACGTCGGCGGCGTCCGACCGGCAGCGCATGCAGACCGCACTCAACTCCTACACCGAGAGTCTCAAGGCCAGCACCTACGAGGCATGTCGAACGACCGGCACCCCATCGGCCGTTCTTCCCACAGCTGCCCAGGTGCAGGGGGCCCACGACGGGGATCCAGCGGCCTACCGCCCGGCCGCGGGATCGGGCATCACGGTGGTGGTCGTCGGCGTGGAATTCCTCTCCTCCGCGCCGGCGGCCCCATCGCCAGCCACCACCGGGACCTACTCGAGCACGTGTCCGGCCGAGGGTGACGCCGGACGCCAGCGACTGACCGTCGAGGTGCGACTCGCCGGCCGCTCCCCCATGCGCGGCAACGTCGTCATCGCCGAGCCGAACCTGGCGGCGCCGTGACGGTGTCCGATCGACGTGTGCGCAACCAAGCGGGCATCACGCTCATCGAACTGCTGCTCGTCGTCGCCCTGACCGGGATCATCATCGGTCCGCTCGCCGCGTGGACGATCACGACCGTGCGCCAGCAGGGCATGACCGCGGCGCACCTCTCGAACACCGTCGCCACCGGTCGGGTCGCATCGATCTTCAACGCGGACATCGCGTCGGCACGCCAGATCGGCGACGGCTCCGACCCGCCCGCCGCTGCGCCCGGGTCGGACTGCAGCGGCGGACCTGCCGCCGGTGGAACCGTGCGCCTGTCGCTCGAACGCTCGGGCGCCTCGCCGGTGCGCATCGTCTACGTCGAGGCACGGCCCGACGGCGCACCGGCGAGCAGCACCGAACGCAGCCTCTGGCGACGTGAGTGCACCACCGGCGGCCTGCTCGCCACCGCCACCGAGCTCTTCCCGGAGATCCGGCCCGGCTCGGTGATCGCCCGCTGTCCGGTCCCCTCGACCGCGGTCTCGGACTGCAGCGACGCCGCCGCACGCCGTGTGCAGCTGAGCGTCACTCCCGATGGACCGACCGCCTCGCCCCGCCCCGTCGTGCTCCAGGCGACGCGCCGAGCCGACGCCGGCTCGATCGGCATGCCCGGCAGCGGCAACCGTCCACCGATCGCACAGATCGACGTCGGCGCCGTCGTCGGATTCCTCAACGAGCCCATCCGCTTCTCGGGCGCACGTTCCGAGGACCTCGACGGCCCGCTGACCTCGGCGAGCTACGAGTGGGAGTTCCCGTCCTCCGGTGGTGGCGCCCCGTCGGCGACGGGTGTCACGGTCGATCACATCTTCACCCAGGTCGGCGAGCACACGGTCCTGCTCACCGTCACCGATGCCGACGGCGCGACCAACGTCGCGGCGGTGACCGTGAGGATCGACAACCGGCATCCGACCGCGGTCGCCCAGGTCAGCCCGGAGACCGGAGCGGTCGCCGCGCAGACCTTCACCTTCGACGCCACCGCGAGCGCGGACGGCGACGGCGACGCGCTGACCTACCGATGGGTGCTCGGGCCCGATCGCAGCGGCAATCCGATCGTCGACACCCGTGCCCGGTTCGACCTCGTCTTCCCGACGGGCACCCCGACGGGCCCACGTCAGATCTCCCTCACGGTCGAGGACGGTCGGGGTGGCAGCGACACGCGCGTGCTCCAGATGGTGGTGGGCTCCTCCGGATCGACCGCCGGCATCGTCATCAACCCGGAGCCGGTGCTGACCGGTGGTGTGGCCGTCGTCGGGACGGTCGGCGCGGGCCGCCCCGGGCTGTTCGTGCAGTTCTCGACCTCGGCGCCCGGCGGTGCGGGCGAGACGTGGCAGCTCAACACGGCGGCCGGTCAGGTCGTCGCGACGGGCTCCGCGGCGACGATGACCCACACCTTCACCGAGGGACAGCACGGGGAGTACCGGATCTCACGACGTGACGGAGCGGGCCAGCTGGTCGGCACCGAGCGGGCCTTCCGGGTGAACGCCGCGCCGGTCGCGGGCTTCACCTTCGCCGCCGCCGGCGATGCGCCCGCCAGCGTGGCGTTCTCGACCGCGGGCGGAGGGGGCAGCTCCGATGCCGACGGATCGATCGTGTCGTGGCGCTGGGACTTCGGCCACCACGGGTCCTGGACCTCGTCGAGCGCCGCGCCGACCCAGACCTTCACCCACCCCGGCTCGTACCTCGTCCGGCTGATCGTCGTCGACAGCGACGGTGCCTCATCGACGATCCAGCAGAGCGTCGTCGTGACCGGACCGTTGGTCGCGCCGCCCGCGCCGACGTGGACCGGCGGCGTGGCGCACTGGGCGGCGGTGCCGGGCGCCGAGGCCTATCGGGTGGTGCTGACGTGTGCCGGCGTGGCCGAGCCGCCGATCGAGGTCGATGCCGAGGCGAACCCGGAGCTTGCCCCGTCGCCGACGTGGTGCCCTGCGCCCGCAGCGGGATCTGCCAGCTACTCGTTGCGCGCCGCCGGGGTGTGGGGCCCCACC
>JAFAFN010000303.1 GCA_023423475.1 Actinomycetes bacterium
CCTGCGTCGGACGCTCGAGGAGTCCGGCGGCACCATGGTGAAGCTGGGCCAGGTCGCGTCGACCCGGGGCGACGTGCTGCCGCCCGAGTACGCGGCGGAGCTCTCCAAGCTGACGGGCCAGGTCGAACCCGCTCCCGAGCAGGACATGCGCGATGCGCTGCGCGACGACCTCGGCCGCCCGATCGACGAGGTCTTCGGCGAGTTCGACTGGTCACCCATCGGCAGCGCGTCGATCGCCCAGGCCTACCTGGCCCGGCTGCGCGACGGCGACGAGGTCGTGGTGAAGGTGCAGCGCCCGGCGGTCGCGGACACGATCCACGCGGACGTCCGTGCGCTGAAGGAGCTGGCCCAGCTGGTCGACGACCGGTCCCAGAGTCCGGTGGGATCGCAGCTCGCCGCGTTCGTCGAGGAGTTCGGCGACAACCTCGTCGAGGAGCTCGACTTCCGGGCCGAGGCGACGAACGCCCACGACCTGGCGCTCGTGGTCGCGACCGACGAGGGCGTGCACGTTCCCGAGGTCTTCGACCAGTTCACCTCGGCCAGGGTGATCGTGTCCGAACGGGCACCCGGTGTGCCGTCGTCCGACATCGAGTCGCTCGGCGACGGGGTCGACCGACACCTGGCTGCGTCGCGGCTCTTCGACTCGTTCTTCCACCAGGCGCTCGAGGCGGGCACGTTCCACGGGGACCCACACCCCGGGAACATCTTCGTGACCGAGGATGCCGAGATCTACATGATCGACTTCGGTGCGGTCGGTCGGCTCGATCCGCAGCTGTTGGACGGGCTCCGCCGCATGCTCGTCGCCGCCCGGCTGGGCGACCCGGAGTCGCTCTGCGATGCGGTCGCCGACGTGGTCGGTGGCATCGACCCGAGGACCGAATCAGGGTTGCTGCGGGCACTCTCCCGATTCCTCGGCCGCTACGGACACGACACCGGGATCGGACCCGCCGCGCTCGTCGACATGCTGCGGGTGATCAGCGACTTCGGGTTGCAGATCCCTCCGGAGCTGACGCTGCTGGGACGCTCGCTGGTGACCATCGAGGGCACGTTGCGGGTGATCGACCCGAACTTCGACCTGGTCGCCGCGGCGTCGTCGTTCGCCGAAGGATGGCGGGACGAGCACCTGGCACCCGCGACCCTGGCCGCCGCGGCGCGCGACGAGGCGATGCGACAGCTGCCGACGTTGCGGTCCCTGCCGAGGGACCTGCAGCACACGCTGCGTGCGGCGAACGGCGAGGGCGTCGGCGTGCGCATGCGGTGGTTCGACTCCGCCGAGGACCGACGGGTGATCGCCACCCTGCTCAACCGGATGATCATCGCGGTGTTCGCGCCGATGCTGCTGATCGGCTCCGGGTTGATGCTGTACCTCGACGACCTGAACCGTCGCGAGGGTCAGACGTCCTACCTCGAGGTGCTCGGCATGGTCGGGCTGTTCATCTCGAGCGTGATGCTGCTACGACTCGTCATCGTGATCGCACGCGACGGCCTGAGCATCGACGACCGCTGAAGCGCCCGGCTGCCGTCACCTCGCACCGTCCCGAAAAACGGGACGTTCTCAGTGACTTCTCGTCAAGCGTCCCGTTTTTCGGGACGGCTGGTCCGGGTGTCGGCGGCGTGTCGGCCTCGGGTCAGTCCAACTCGCCGGTGGCGTCGACCGCGGCGTCGCCGAAGAACGCCCGGGCGGCCGGCTCGAAGTCTGGGCCGCGGCGCAGGTGGTGTCCACCGTCGATGGGGGTCGAGGTGCCGGTGATCCAGGACGACTCCGGACCGAGCAGGAAGCGCACGGCGGCGGCGATGTCCTCGACCTGACCGGTGCGCGACACCGGCATGTTCTCGAGGTAGCTCGTCATGACCTGGTCGTCGTCCATCACCATCGACACGAGGTCGGTCTCGACGATGCCGGGACGCACCGAGTTCACCCGGACACCCGCACGGCCCAGCTCGTCCGCGGTCTGGCGCACGAGCATGTCGATCGCTGCCTTCGACACGCAGTAGGGGCCCATGTAGGGGTGGGTGACCGCTGCGGCGATCGACGAGATCGCGACCATCGAGCCGCCGCCGGTCGCGGCGATCTTCGCGCCGGCGTGCTTGAACAGCAGGAACGTGCCGGTCAGGTTGGTCGAGATGACGTCGGACCACTCCTCGAGCGGGGTGGTGATGATCGGCCCGAGACCACCACGACCGGCCGAGGCGACCGCGAAGTCGAGCGAGCCGGTCGCCTCGGAGGCGAGCGCCACCGATGCCTCGGTCGCCGCCTCGTCCTGGGCGTCCGCCACGAAGTACCTGGCATCGACCAGACCGGATCCCTCGGAGTTCAGCTGCTCCACGGCGGCACGCAGGCGGTCCTCGGTGCGACCGGTGATCGTGACCGCACAGCCGTCGTTGCGCAGCACCCGAGCGCTCTCGAGTCCGATCCCGCTGCCGCCGCCGGTGATGAGCGCTGCGGTGCCAGCGAGTGCGAGTGCGTCCGTTGCCATGGTGGTCCCCCGATTCGATGTCCCGGGCACCGTAGTCCGACCACCGCAGACCCATTCAACGAGGTGTCCGTGAACGGACTCGGGGCCCCCGCGCCCGCGGGTGCCGGGCC
>JAFAFN010000304.1 GCA_023423475.1 Actinomycetes bacterium
TCTTTGGGGAGGTTCAGCCAGATCTGGAACAGCTCGAGCGGGTTCGGACGGTCACGTTCGACGAGTGGGAAGGTCTCGCTGTGCACGATGCCGCGACCTGCGGTGAGCCACTGGACGTCACCGCGTCCGAAGCGGGCGGCGGCGCCGAGCGAGTCGGAGTGGTCGATGAGTCCGCGTCGCACGTAGGTGACGGTCTCGAAGCCCCGGTGCGGATGCTGAGGGAAGCCGGGGACGACCTCGCCGTGGTACATCCGCCAACCGTCGATGCCGACGAAGTCCGAGCCCATCTGGCGTCCGTCGAGCGACGCATCCGGGCCGAGGTCGAGCGTGCCGTTCGGATAGTCGTCCACGTGGTGCACGCAGAACAGGAACGGGTCGATCGTCGGCCACTGCATCTGGATCGGCACGGTCTGGAGCACGGGCGATGCCATCGACTCGATGCTAGGGCGCCCGACGTGCCCGGACGCGGCAGTCGACGGTCCGTCGGACGTCGTCACCGCTCGCCCACCACGACGGTCGCCTTCCAGAGCTGCTTGTGCAACTGCAGGACGTCACCGGGGTCGCCCCAACGCTGCCAGCGCTGCGGCTCGAAGACAGCGGAGCGGGCGCCGTCACCGATCACCCTGGCCGAGAGGCGCCCGTCGTCGGCGAACGCGGCGGTGACGGCGCGTCCGAGTGACCCCAGCGCTGCGAGGTCATGGGCTTCGCCCCGGAGCTCGAAGTCGGCAGGGAGGTCGTCGATCGACAGACTCGGGCCCGGCTCCCACCGCAGCGGCACGCCCGCGTGGCCGGCGAGCTGCTCCAGCCCGTCCCCGACCCGCGTCCCGAGGAACGAGTCATCGGCGACAAGGGTCGACACGTCGGCGCCGATGTCGATGCCGCCGTGCACCTGGGCCTCGAGGTAGCCATCGATGATGCGCCCCGGTCCGGCGCTCGTCGCACCCAAGGCGGCGAGCAAGCTCGCGAGCGCGTCGGATCCGAGGGTGCGCCCGAGCACGGTCCCGTGGCGGACCACCTCGTCGACCAGATGGCACACGAGCGCATCCATCTCGCCATCGACGCCCACCAGCTCCGGCAGCTCGTGGCTGTCGCCGAGGCAGTAGGTCGACCGACGGTTGACCTCGGGTCGCAGCACCAGGTGGCACGAGCCGAACCCGACCGTGCCACCGTCGGAGTGCGAGGACGGGTCGAGTGTGCCGTAGCGGGGACGGTCGCCGTCGGGCAGACACCGATAGGCAGAGCCGAAGAGGCGGTCCTCCCAGGCGTGGCGACGACCGTCGCGTCCGGCGTCGACGCTGCCCGAGGACGTCCCGGTCACGAACTGGTTCTCGAAGGTGCCGTCCGCGAGCAGGCCGTCGATCGTCAGCCGTCCCGCGTGCGGGCCACGCGCGACGACCCGGTCGGGCTGGAAGTGCACCGTGACCGGCCGCTGGGCGAATCGCCCTCCGACTGCCTCGACCGACGACCCGTGCCGAGACAGTCGGTCGTCACATCGATCGGCGAGTGCCGCGCCGTCGGAGCTCGCCATCGATCCCTCTGCGCGCCGGCGCACCTCATCGAGTGCAGTGATGACGACCGCTCGCGACCCAGGGCTTCCTCGTCCCGTGACCACCACGGAAGTGTTCCACGCAGCGGTCCCCGCTGCGCGCGATCCTCTGGCATGGACGAGAACGCGGGCTCGGCGCGGGTGGACAGCTGGCTGTGGGCGATCCGGCTCTACAAGACCCGCAGCACCGCATCGACCGCGTGCCGGGGCGGTCAGGTGAGTGTGAACGGGCGGGCGGCCAAGCCGGCCACCCGTGTGGTCGCCGGCGACCGGGTCGAAGCGCGGGCGAACTCGCTGCGCCGCGACCTCGAAGTGGTGCGGACGATCGACAAGCGTGTGGGTGCTGCCATCGCGGCGACCTGCTTCATCGACCACGCGCCACCGCCGACACCATCGGAAGCCGCCGCCCTGCCGGCGGATGCCGTGCGCGACCGCGGGGCGGGCCGCCCGACCAAGCGGGACCGTCGCCAGATCGACCGCCTCCGGGGACGCGAGCGCTGACGGCTCCTCCGGCGCGGTGTGCCGGGCCTGCGAGACTGGCCACATGAGCCCGCCACTCACCCTTCGCTTCGTGCTCTCCGAGACCCACGTCGACCGCCTGCCCGAGTCCCCGGCCGAGGTCGCCTTCGTCGGTCGCTCGAACGTCGGGAAGTCGTCGCTGCTCAACGCCCTGGGCAACCGCAAGGGACTCGCCCACGTGTCGAAGACTCCCGGGCGGACCCAGCTGCTCAACCTGTTCGAGATCACCTTCCAGGGCCGACGCCAGCAGCCCGAGGAGGGCATGCTGGGCCCGACCCTGATGGACTGCCCCGGCTACGGCTTCGCGAAGACGTCGAAGGCCGTCAGGGAGTCCTGGGGGCCGATGATCGAGCGGTACCTGCTCGAACGCGAGGAGCTCACCATGATCATGGTGCTCGTCGACGGAGAGATCGGCCCGACCAGGCTCGACCTGCAGATGCTCGACTGGCTGCGGGACAACTCGCTGCCCCACACCGTGATCGCGACCAAGCACGACAAGGTGAAGTCGGCGAAGCGTCAGAAGCGCAAGAAGGAGCTCGCCGAGGCGTGCGACCTCGAGCCGGGCGACGTGGTCTGGGTGAGCTCGGCGAAGAACGTGAACATCGACAAGCTGCGCGACCTCGTGCGCCTCTGGCTCGACCTCCCCTGAGCCGCCGCCGGAGAGCTCGGTGCGTCGATCTCAGATCGGCAGGTCGCCCGTCGCGCTGCGTGTGCTGCCCGAATCGCGCCACGCCGCGATGGTCCGCTGTGCGATGCGCATCTGGTGCACCTCGTCCGCTCCGTCGGCGAAGCGGGCCCAGCGGGCGTGCTGGTACATGTGCGCGAGGGGTGTGTCGGTCGAGTAGCCGAGCGCGCCATGGACCTGGATCGACCGGTCGATCACACGGTTCAGCATGTTCGCCACGAAGTGCTTGGCCATCGACACCTCGCTCTTGAAGTCGAGACCGTGGTCGATGCGGTACGCGGCGTGCAACACCATGAGCTTCGACTGGTAGAGCTCCATGGTCGAGTCCGCGATCATCCACTGGATGCCCTGCTTCTCGGCGAGCAGCGAGCCGTGGGCGTACCGGTTGAGCGAGCGCTCGACCATCATGTCGAGCGCCGTCTCGGCCTGGGCGATCCAGCGCATGCAGTGCGCGAGTCGTGCAGGGCCGAGCCGGTACTGACCGAGCAGGTGGCCCTGTCCACGGCCGCCGAGCATGTTCGCATCGGGCACCCGGAGGTCCTCGATCACGATCTCGGAGTGCCCGGAGCCACCATGCATGGTCTCGACCTCTCGCACCCGGTTCCACCCATCCGAGGGGATGTCGACGATGAATGCCGTGTTCGCCGCCTGGGGCATGTCGGGGTCGTCCTCGGTCCGGGCGATGAGGATCGCGAACTTCGCACGCCTGGCGTTGGAGATGAACCACTTGTGCCCGTTGATCACCCACTCCTCGCCGTCCTTGATGGCGGTGGTGCGGATGAGCGTCGGGTCCGACCCGGCGACCTCGGGCTCGGTCATGGCGAAGCAGCTCATCGCGTAGCCGTCGCACAGCGGCTTGAGGTACTTCTGCTGCTGCTCGTCGGTCGCCCAGTGCAGCAGCGTGTGCATGTTGCCCTCGTCGGGGGCCTGGCAGTTCATGACGAAGGGGCCGTAGTACGACTTGGCCGCCTCGGCCTGCACCATGGCGAGCTCGACGTGGCCGAGCCCCATGCCGCCCCACTCCTCGGGCATGTGCGGCAGCCACAAGCCCGCCGCCTTCGCCTGGTCGCGCATGCCGAAGAGGATGTCGATGTACTCCTCGCGGTCGATCTCGTCGGGATCCCCGATGCGGGCCTCGCCGGGCTTCACGACCTCTTCGATGAAGGCCCGCACTCGGAGGCGGAGCTGCTCGAGCTCAGGGGTGAGGGTGAAGTCGATCGACATCGGCGCTCCTGTTCGGTCGGCGCATGCGGATCGTCAATGCACGCGCATTAGGATCGAATATAGATGAATGACCGAGTCGATGCCCGCACGTCCCGATGCCCGCACGTCCTGATGCCTCTGTCTGCTGAGGTCTGGGCCTGCTGATGCCTGAACGCCCTGACGCCGACGTGCCCGCACGCCTCGTGGCAGCCGCCGAGCGCCTGATCGCCGAGCGCGGGCTCGAGTCGGTGTCGCTGCGAGAGGTGAACACTGCGGCGGGTGTCGCCAACGCCAGCGCGGTGCAGTACCACTTCGGCGGACGCGCCGGGCTGATCTCGGCGATCCTCGCCAAGCATCACCCCGCGGTCGAGGCCCGCCGCCACGCGCTGCTCGACCAGTACGAGGCCTCGGGCGCCGACACGCTGCGCGACCTCTGCGGCGCACTCGTGCGACCGCTCGCCGCCGAGCTCGCCAACCCCGACGGCGGTGCCGGCTACCTGCAGCTCATGGCAGACCTCGCCAC
>JAFAFN010000321.1 GCA_023423475.1 Actinomycetes bacterium
CGCCGCCGAACTCGAGGCGCAGGCCCTCGATGTCCGGTGCGGCCTCGATCTGCTCGAGGCCCCACTCCGCGGCGGACTCGATGTCGGTGTCGGCCGGGACCGAGATGGTGGCGTAGGCGATGGTGCCGTCGTCGGAGACACGCTGCATGCTCGAGCCGAACGACTCGAGCAGCTCGGCGGGATCGGCGCCGCCCTCGGTGTACCAGGCGATGAAGTCGGGGCTCGGTGCCTCGGCGGACTGCTCCTCGAAGGGATCGGTCACCGCGACGTCGAGATCGTGCTCCTCGCCGGTGGTGACGAAGCTGTCGAGGTAGTCCTCGATCTCGGTGCGGACCGCCGGATCCTCGAATCCGTCATCGGACTGGAAGACGATCGTGCCCTCGAGCCCGGTGCCCTGGCCGCCCATGTGCTCCTCGAGCACGTCGAAGCCTCGCTTCGACTCGACGTCGGGCAGTCCGAACTCGGTCGAGAAGTTGGACCCGACGGCGCCCGAGGTCGCACCCAGGGCGACGAGGACGACGATCCATGCGATCACGACGACACCGCGGCGGCGGACGCACCACGCGCCAAGACGACTGAACATCAGGGGCTCTCTCTCCTCGAACTCTCGCTCGTCCGGTCGGGGTCGACTCCCTGACGCCGCGAATCAAATGAGTGTGCACTCAGTATCGAGAAGCGGACGGGCCGACGCAAACGATGTGCCACGAGCCACAGCACGGAAACGGACCCGGTGCGGCCCCGGGCGGCCGGTCCCCCGAGCCGCACCCCTATGCTTGTTGAGTGGACACTCATCAGCCGCCACGGGAACGTGCCCGTCGCCTCGCACCCGAGGAGCGACGTGCCGCGCTGCTCGAGGTCGCGACCGAGTTGTTCGTCGCCCAGGGTCCGTCGTTCACGACCGCCGACCTGGCGAGCGCCGCCGGTGTGTCCGAGGGGACCATCTTCCGGTACTTCACCGACAAGCCGACCCTCGTCGCGGAGTGCCGACGCCGCGCCATCGGACTCGACGAGCTCCTTCCGCTGATCGCAGAGGCGACCACCCTGCCGACCTTCGAGCTGCAGGTCCTTGCGGTGACGAAGCTGCTCGACGACCGCATCCTGCAGATGATGCAGGTGGTCAGCGACGGGGGCACACGCCACGATCCCGACGACGCCGCGGACATCGCTTCGCAGCTGGTCGCGGCGCTCTCCCCCGTCTTCGAACGGGCGCCCGACGTCGTCCGAGGAGATGTCGTCCGCGACGGGGAGCGCCCCGCGCAGCTGGCGAACCTGCTGATCGGCATGCTGATCTCGAACACGTTCCTGTGCGAGAAGACCTCGACGGCCCCGGTGCCCGTCGAGCGCCTCGTCGAGATCTTCCTGCACGGCACCACCATGATCACCGGCAGCGATGCCGACGTCCCCGGAGGGAACCCCACCACATGAGCGATCAGCTGAGCGTCGAGGACCACGACGGCGTCCGCACCATCACCTGGACCCGTCCGGACGCGCTGAACGCGATGTCGATCGAGATGTGGGACGGCACCCGGGACGCGCTCGACTCCGCAGCGGGCGACGGCGTTCGCAGCATCGTGCTGACAGGCACCGGTCGGGCGTTCACGGTCGGTCAGGACCTCTCGGAGTTCGCAGATCCCCGCCACGGATCTGCCGACAGCGGCTTCCGGGGCCTCATGCGGGCGCTGTCCCAGGTCGAGCTGCCGCTCGTCGCCGCGGTGAACGGACTCGGTGTGGGCTTCGGCCTGACGGTGCTGCCCTGGTGCGACATCGTGCTCATGGCGCCCACCGCCAAGCTCAAGGCACCGTTCGTCGAGTTGGGCGTGGTGACCGAGGCGGCCGCGAGCGTGTCCCTGGCCGAGGTCATGGGACCGCAAGCAGCGACGTGGTACCTGCTGACCGGTGAGTGGATCACCGCCGAGGCCGCGGTCGACCACGGGTTGGCGCTCCGGGTCGTCGAGTCGGACCTGCTGCTCGACGAGGCGACCGCGATCGCCGCCCGCCTGGCAGCCCTGCCTCCGAAGGCACTCCGTTCCACGACCCAGCTGATCCGCCAGCGCCGAGGGACCAGCTGGGACGATGCGGTCCAGCGCGAGTACGACCTGATGGCCGAGCTGGCCGGTGGCGACGAGAACATCGCCGCCATCACCAAGTTCTTCGAGAAGGGCTGAGCGCCCGGCAGGCAGGACCTGCCGTCGCTCAGGCCGTGCGCACCAGACGGTTCGTGTCGGTGTGGGCGAAGTCGCCGGGGATCTCGGTCATGCGCAGCGTCGTGGACTCGTCGTAGCTCCAGGTGCCGTCGTCGTGCACGACGATGGTCGAGCGGTACGCGACGGTGCTCGCGTTGTCGACGAGGTAGCGGTTCTCGCCGATGCGGTAGGGCGACCCTGGCTCACCCGCGGTCATCGTGAACTCCCTGCTGTCCGCGGTGGTCGTACCGCCCGCGAGCACGGTGATGCCCCGCGGGACGACGAAGCCACGCAGCACCTCTCCGGTCGCGGCATCCCAGAGCCAGTAGCCGACCTCGGTGTGGAACGGGTTGTCCTCGGAGCCGCGCCACATCGCGGTCTTGTAGTCGAGGCCGTAGAGGCGTTGACGGCCGTTGTCGACGGGACCGAAGGGCTTCATCGTCACGCGTTCGACGTACGGCGTCTCGATCACCTCGCCCCGGGCGTGCGAGTACGCGACGTCCACTCCGCCGGTCCCCTCCCAGTCGCCGATCAGACCGGCGAGCGGTCCCCACTCCGATGCGTCCACTGCTGCCGACATGTCCCTGTGCTCCCGTCGCCGTCCAATAGCGTGCGAACTGTACCGAGCCGGACGAAGCCGCCCGGACGTCGCCTCGTCGAGGGGACGGGTCGCAACCAGGAGGTCGACGAGTGGGCGATGCCGAACAGGACGAACTGACCGGCCAGCTCCGTGCGGCGATGCCGCTGTGCGGTCTGCTCGACATGAGCCTGCACGCCCAGCGCGCCGACGAGGTGCACCTGTCGATGCCGTGGAACGCCGACACCTGCACCGTCGGCGGTGCGATGCACGGCGGGGCGCTCATGGCGCTCGCGGATTCCGCGGGTGCGATGTGCGCGTTCCTGA
>JAFAFN010000332.1 GCA_023423475.1 Actinomycetes bacterium
TGATGGCTCCCGTCTGGGGCAGACGGCCGGGTGTGGGGCTGTGGCGCATGGTCGCGGCGCTGGTGCGCCAGCGCCGCCGCCTCGCGCTCGCGACGCTCGCCGTGGCGCTCAGCATCGGCTACCTCGCCGGTGCGCTCACGCTGCTCAACCGCGTCTCGGAGGGCCTCGACAACCTGGCGGCCGCCGGCGGCGAACGGGCCGATCTGATCGTCGAGGGAGAGGTGGCCTACTCGTCGTCGCTCGAGGAGACCCGCCGCCTGGTGCCCTCCGCGATCGCGACCGGTCTCGAGGGACAGCCGGGGATCGCCGCGGCCATCCCACGGCTCGAAGAGGTCACGGTCCTGCTCGACGCGGAGCGCATGCCGGTGGTCCGCCAGGGCCTCTCCGAACAGCCCATCGGCGCCAACTGGCCCGACGACGAGGCCATGTCGCCGTACCGCTTCGTCGGCGACGGATCGCCACCGGTCGCGGACGACGAGGTCGTGATCGACGAGCGGTCCGCACAGCTCGTCGGCGCCGAGGTCGGCGGCACCGTCTGGTTGGCCACCAAGACCGTGGTGGCGCCGTTCCGGGTCACCGGCATCGTGACGACCGCCGAAGGCGACCTTCCTGCAGGCTCGACCCTCGCGCTCTTCAGCACCGAGCGGGCACGGTCGTTGTTCGACATGCCGAACAACGACAACCGGGTCGCCATCCGCGTCGCGGACGGCGCGGATGTCGAGGAGGTCGCCGAGCAGATCCGCCCGCAGCTGCCACCCGGCGCAGAGCTGGTCGACGGGGCGACGGGTGCCGAGCACCGACAGGAGTCCCTGACCCGCGGGTTCACGCTCATCCGGGTCCTCATCATGGGCTTCGCCGGACTGGCGCTCGTGGTCGGCATGATCACCGTCGCCAACTCCCTGACGCTGCTCTACTCCGAACGTCGACGCACCTTCGCGGCCTTCCGTCTGGTGGGAGCGAAGCAACGCCAACTGCTCGGCGCGGCGCTCATCGAAGCGGCGCTGCTCGCGGCGGTGGCGTCGCTCCTGGGTGCACCGCTGGGACTGCTGCTCGGCCGCCTGATCGAGGTCGCGCTCGGATCGTTGGGAACCTCGGTCCCCGTGGGTGGCTCGATCGTGTCGCTGCCGGCGCTCCTGTGGGCGGCGGTCGTGGGCATCATCGCGACGGTGGTCGCGGCGATCGTCCCTGCCCGGCGCGCCTGTGCCGTGCCGGCCATCGAAGCGGTCGCCGACTCACCCGGTGCCGACGCCCCCGGTGGCTGGTCGCGCCTGATGAACTCGGTCCTGGTCGTCCTCGCACTCGCTGCGCTGCTCGGGGGGTTGTTGCTGCTCGCGGATGTCGCGGTGTCGGTGGTCCTGGTGGTCGCAGGGGTCGTCGCGCTCGTCGGCATCGTGATGCTGCTCACGCCGATCGCGCTCAGCTACGCCGTCGCCGCGGGCATCCTCCTGGTGCCCACGCGTCCGCCCACCTTGCGACGCATCGGATCGCGCGACGCGGTCCGCAACCGATCGCGCACCGCTGCGACGACGGGCGCGCTCATGTTGGCGACCACCGTCGTGGCCGGCCTCGCGGTGTTCCTCTCGTCGTTCACCGCGTCGATCGATTCCGATGTGTCGGGGCTGGTCCGCTCCGACCTCGTGGTCGACTCGGGCACCTTCACCCGTGGCGGCCTGCCGGGTGACCTGCTGGCGAAGTTGGCCGAGCTGCCCGACGTCGACGCCGTCAGCGGCTGGCAGACGGGTCAGGTCACCGTCAACGGCCGACCGATGCGGGTCACCGGTCTCGACGGTGCAGCGCTCGACCGCGTGCTGTCCCCGACGTGGGTCGGGCCCGACCCCGGCGAGCTCTCCGGGACCGGTGTCGCGATCGAACGTCGAGCGGCCGAGGCACTCGGTCTCACGGTCGGCTCCATGGTGCCGGTGGTCTTCTCGAGCCAGGGCATCGAGACCATGACCCTCGAGGGGATCTACGACTCGGGCTCGGTCCTGCTCGGCGAGGCCATCGTCAACCGGTCGGTGCTCACCAAGCAGGTCCCGGCCTCGTACGACCTGCTCGGCCTGGTCCGGCTGAGCGAGGACACCCCAGCGGCCCGCGCCCAGGTCGACGAGCTCGCCGAGAGCTACGGCGTGACGTCGATCCTCGAGCCGTCGGAGTTCGTCGCGAGCCGCTCCGATCTGCTCAGCGGGTTCGAACGAGTCATCCAGTGGATGCTGCTGTTCACCCTGGTGCAGGCCCTCGTCGGAGTGGTCAACACGTTGCTGCTGTCGGTGGGGGAGCGGCGTCGCGAGTTCGGTCTGCTCCGCGCCGCAGGCGCCACACGCTCACAGGTGCAGCGACTGGTGCTGATCGAAGGAGCGTCGTTCGCCGTCATCGGCACCGTGCTCGGACTGGTCGCGGGAGTGGCGGTGGGCATCGTCTCGATCCGCGCGCTCGGCCGCTTCGGCATCGAGGGGCTCGCCATCCCGGTGCCGGTGCTGGTGGTGACCGCCATCGCCGCGATCGCGCTCGGCGTGCTCGCCGCGGTGGTCCCGGCGCGTTGGGCCGCGGCGATCCCCGCACTGGACGCCGTCGCGGACTCCGGCGACACCCGCAGCGGCCCCGGCGTCCGCGAGCGGCTCTCCGAGTTGCTCCGCGGTCGCGGCGCTGCGGCGGGCGATCCCGCAGCCGAGGGTGCAGCGGGCGCGAACGTCCCGCCGCCCTACCTGGGGGACAC
>JAFAFN010000483.1 GCA_023423475.1 Actinomycetes bacterium
TGAGCTTCGTCCCTCCGCCGTCGATCTCGTCGAGGTCCCACCGCAACACGTCGGTGTCCCAGGTCCACTCGAACCGGCTGGGCGGGTCCCACACACGGATCTCGCCGTGCAGCACCTCGGCGATGCCGTACTTCTCGACGTGCTCCGGCCAGAACGGGAGCTCGACCGGCGCGCCGGCCCGCCGTTCCCCGACGATGTCGCAGGGCATCCACGCCCGGAGGTGCTGGGAGTCGGTCAGCGCACGCCACACCTTCTCCCGTGGGTGGGCCAGCCGACGCTCGAAGCGCACGACCCAGCCCTCGGCACCGCGCTCGGCGGATGCAGGTGATCGATCGGTCCCGGTCATCGGTCCTCCATGGTGTCGAGATGCGCCTCGGGCGACGCCGGGACCGAGCAGTCGATCGGCGTTCCCGTGGAGCACGCCGGCCAGCCACTCGTCGCCCAGGTCGAGCGCGAACAGCGAGTCCACGGCGTCGACGTAGCGGTACGGGATGTTCGGGAAGTCCGAGCCCCACAGGATCCGGTCGCCGAGCTCGACCAACCGACTCCGCTGGTCCTCGGGGAACGGGAAGAGCTCCTCGATGTACGGGGTGAACGCCATCGTCGTGTCCAAGTGGACACGGTGGTGGCGCTCGGCCAGGTCGAGGAACTCCGAGTACTCGGGCAGTCCCATGTGGGCGATGACCAGGGTCAGCGCGGGGAACCTCGCGAGCAGCCGCGCCACCGGCTCCGGGCCGGTGAAGCGTCCGGGCACGGGACCCGACCCCGCATGCATGACCACCGGCGTGCCCGTCGACTCGAGCAACTCCCACACGCCGTCCAGTGCAGGATCGTCGGGGGAGTAGTCGCCGACCTGGATGTGCGACTTCATCACGCGTGCACCCTCGTCGAGCGCGACGGCGACGTCGTCGAGCGCGGAGGGCTCCGGGAAGAACGTCGCGCTCTGGATGCAGCCGGGCGTCGCCCTCGCGAAGTCCCGGGCCCACTCGTTCAACCAGCGCGCCATGCCGGGCTTGTGCGGGTAGACCATCGACGTGAACGCGACCACCCCGAAGTCGTCGAGCAGCGCGACACGCTCGGGCTCCGGGAACCGGTAGGTCACCGGCCAGTCGAGTCCCGTCAGCGGTCCGACCTGCTCGAAGTACTGCCACACCTTGGACATCACCCGCTCCGGCATGAAGTGCGTGTGCACGTCGATCGCGCCGGGGATCCCGAGGTGGTCCCAGCGTCGTCGCAGTTCGTCCGCCTCGTCGTTGCGGGTCATGACCGTGAGCCTGCCATCCCGAGGCCGGATCTGGGACCGGAACGGGACCGCGGACGGGTGGACCCCGTGTCGGGCGCTGGCAGGCTCGAATCCCTTCCAGGACCACCCAGGTGCCACGCATGTCCATCCGACGACCACTCTTCATCCTTGCCGCCGCGGCGGCACTCCTCGTCGGCGTCGCCGGCTGCTCGAGCGACGACGACGCCACCACGACCACCGCGGCTGCGGATGACGCCACGACGGCACCTGCCGACGGCAGCACTGACGACGGGAGCACTGACGATGACAGCACTGACGACGGGAGCTCGGAGGCGGCGCTGGACTGCGACGCCGATCGTGCGGCCGGGAGCGAGGCGTCGACGCTGTCGGGTGTCACCTCGGTGCTGTTCGCCGCGGACGTCGACTCCGGCGTCAGCGAGGCGGACATCACCCCCGAGACGACGCTCACGATGGGCAGCGACGGCCAGCTCTCACCGTCGTCGCTCGAGATCGGTGTCGGCGAGGTCTTCGGCGTCGCGGCGCCGGCCGATGCCGACATCAGCGCGATCGAGGTCGGCTGTGCCGGCGGTCAGACGCTGGTCGGCGGCACCACCATCGGCTTCGTGATCAAGGAGCCCGGAACCTACGAGATCGTCGAGGACCTGTCCTCGGCGACGATCGGCACGGTCACCGCCGGCTGACCGGTCCGTTCGACGAGCAGCTGCCGCGCCTTCTGCAGCTGTCGGTAGAACGACGACCTGCTCATGTGGAGCTCGTTGCGGGCGGCGGCGTGGCCGCCGCCCGGGACGAGGTAGGCCAGCTCGAGCGCACGACGCAGCGACTGCTCCCCCGGGGTGTCGGCGAACGCGGTCTCGACCGCTCGCCGCACCTCGGCCCTGGCGCTCGCGGCACGCTGCGCTCCGGTGCCGGCGCCCAGCTCGCTCGCTGCCATCGCCTCGTCGTCGAGGTAGCCACGAACGGCGGCGAGCAGCGCGGACTCCTGACCGGAGCGGGTCTCGACGTCCCGGGCGCCCTGCTCGGCCCGGACCACGTCGTGCAGCGCACCGACCACACCGTCGGGTCCGGCGTCGAGGAGCAGGGCGAACAGCTCGGTGCCACCTCCGTCGCGTCGGAGCTCGGGGACCTCGGCGTAGCCGAGCAGCTCGACTCCGTCCGCCCGTCGCTCGGAGTCGGTGACGTACATGTAGCGGGGGAGCGTGGACACCATCCGGACGATGCCGCCGTTGCCGACGAGGAGCACCTCGGCGAGCTCCTCCGCGTCCAGGTCGCGCACGGCGAGGACGAGGTTGCCCATGAACGCTGCGCCGCTGCGACCGGTCGTCGCCGCGTGCTCGACGTTGGGTCCGATCGCCGGGTCCTCGTGCGCCCAGGGTGGGAGCCGGCCGCCCTCGCAGACGACCGCCAGCGCCGCGAGCTCGCCGGAGTAGCGGCGAACGGCCACCGTGTGCTCCGGGGCGTCGACGACCCAACGCTCCAGGCGGTCGACGGTCGCGGCGTGCGCACCCACCGAGGCACGGAGCGTCGCGATGTCGGCCGTGGTGCCCCGGTCCGCGTAGTAAGTGGTGCTGGGCTCGAAGCCGACACGGATCGCGGGATCCTCGATGAGCTCGGCCAGCTCGAGCAGGTGTCGCCGGTCCTCGGTGAGCGACCTGGTCCGTAGGTGATCGGCGATCCGGAGCACGAGGGTGCGGTACCGGTCGGGGTCGGTCGAGCGGAGACGCTCACGCAGCGCCGAACGAACCGACCGGTGCAGCACGACCTTGGCACCGTGGCGCTCGGCGAGCGACGACGCCCGCAGCTGCGTGAGCCCCGCTCTGGTCGGGTGCCCCGGCAGCGCGGCGGCCAACAGCCGGCCGTCGACCGCGGGGACGAGGCAGGCGACGTCGAGCACGTCGGGATCGACGTCCGCGAGCTCGTCACCGCCGAGTCGGGCGAGCAGCGCGTCGGCGAGGTTCGCATGGTGGTCCACGGGGCGGCCGTCGACGGTCGTCGCGTCCCTGGAGTGCACCGTCGCCGCGACGGCGAGCGCGAGCGGGTACCCGGCCGCCCACCGCAGCAGCTCGTCCTGCTCCCCGGGGTCCTCGACCGCACGCAGCCGCAGCATCTCCCGTGCCGCGTCGGCATCGAGGGGCTGCAGCGCCACGGACGTCGAGATCAGGTCGTAGCCCCGCTCGTGCCACTCGGGTCCGGGTGCCGGCCGACCGGCGAGCACGACGACGACCGAGGCCGGCAGCTCGCCGACGGTGTCACGCAGCAGGACGTGCAGCGCAGCGAGCTGCTCGACGTCGTCCACGAGCACGACGGCGTGCTCGGGAGCGGTCGAGAACGTGTCGCGCAGCGTCGCGGGATCCGCTCCGATGTCGCCGCCGAGCAGCTCGATCACGGGCCGCCCTGCGGCTGCGGCGCGCCGTGCGAACTCACGCAGCAACGCGCTCTTGCCGATGCCGCCGGGCCCGCTGACGTGGACGATCCGGGGTGTCATCCCGGTCGCCGTCCGGTCCTCCGCGGCGAGCACGTCCTCGAAGCGCTGCAGGGTCGCGCTGCGGCCCACGAAGCACTCGGCGTCGAGGCGGCGAGCAACGTCCGCGAGTCGGCCCTGCTCCATCGGCTGAGCGTATCCAGGGCCGTACACGCCGCGGTGGGACCGGCGGGGCCCAGCTCCGGCGGGCTCAGGCCCGACGGGTCATGTGCACGGGCACGTGGCGGAACCCCGCATGCTTGTTCGACGCCGTGCGCTCGACGTCGCCGACGACCTCGATGGTCCCGACCCGGTCCAGCAGCCGGTCGACGACGAGTCGTAGCTTGAGGCGTGCCAGGTTCGCCCCCAGGC
>JAFAFN010000599.1 GCA_023423475.1 Actinomycetes bacterium
CCACCGGCGGGCGCGCTGCGCGTCCACGTCGACGTCACCGACACCCTGGGTGCCCCCTGGCGGGCGGGGATCCAGCGTGTCGTGACCAAGTTGGTCGACGGGCTCGACGCCGGCTGCCCCGGCGTCGACCTGGTCCCGGTGGTCTGGTCGGACCACCTGCAGGGCCATCGGCTGCTCACCCCTGCGGAAGCGGAGCGACTCGCGTCCGGCCGCCCGGCCCCGGCCCCCGTGGCACGCGCCGAGCACCTCCCGAGCCTGGTGGTCGCAGTGCTCCGGTTCGTCCGCCGGGTGGTCGTCGGACTCCTGCGTCGGGCGCATCTGCTGGAGCCGCTGCACGATCTCCGTCGGCGAGCGGAGCTCGCGACCAGGAACCGTTGGGAGCGAGGCCTCGCCGTCGAGCTCACACGGGGATCGGTCCTGCTCGAGATCGACACCGTCTGGAACCAGGTGCGGGTCGATCGCGACCAGCTGTACCGGGACTGCCGCCGCCGTGGTGTCGGTCTGGCGGTGCTCGTCTACGACCTGTTGCCGATCGAGCACGGCGAGTGGTTCGAGTCCTCGCTCGTGGACGTCTTCACCCACACCCTCGCACTCCAGGCGCAGCACGCGGACCTCGTGCTCGTCATCTCGGACCACACCGGCCAGCAGCTCACGGGGTGGGCACACGACCAGGGCATCGACCTCGTCGGGCCGATCACGGTCACGCTCGGCTCCGACGTGCGTCGCACCAGCGGAGCGACCGCGTCGATCCCCGCTGCGCTGCAGGACGCGACCTTCGTGCTGGTGGTGGGCACCGTCGAGCCACGCAAGAACCATGCGACCCTGCTCGATGCCTTCGACCTGCTGCGCTCCACGCATCCCGACCTCCACCTGGTGATCGTGGGGCGACCCGGCTGGAGCAACGACGCGGTCATCGAGCGCCTGAAGGGCCACGACGCCACGGGAACACGCCTGCACTGGCTCCAGGAGGTCGACGACGACCAGCTGACCAGCCTCTACCTGTCGGCCGCGGTCGTCGCGGTGCCGTCGATCACCGAGGGCTTCGGGTTGCCGGTGATCGAGGCGCTCAGCCTCGGCGTGCCGGTGGTCTCGTCGAGCGGCGGCGCGCTGCCGGAGGCGGGAGGCGAGCTCGTCGACCCCGTCGACCCGCTGGACGTCGCCGGATGGGCCGAGGCGCTCGCGGCCCACGTCGATCCGGTCGCCGATCCGGCGGCGGACGCCGCACGTCGCTCGGCGCTGTCGGAGTACCGCCCTCCTGAGTGGTCGACGACCTGCGAGCAGGTCGAAACGCTGCTGCGGCAGCGATTCACCGGCGGTGCTGGATCGGCCGTCACACGCCCGTAGTCTTGTCGTACATGGATCACTCCCGCCGTCGTCACTCCCGCCGACTCCTCCGGGGCCTCCTGCTGGTCGCGCTCGGCGCACTGGTGCTCTCGGTGGCCCCGACCCCTGCGTTCCAGTTCGTCGGCTCGGCGAGCGCGACGACCGCAGGCCTCGACGTCGTCGAACCCGTCGACGCCGCCGAGCTCGCCGCCCTCCGAGCGGCGAGTGACGAGCCGCTGGACGAGGGACGTGTCGCCGGTGGGGCCGACGACGTCGCATCGTTCGAACTGCTCGGCGTGACGCTGTCCGAGGAGCCCACCGAGCCGGTGATGGTGCGTGTCCGCGACGAGGACGGGTGGGGCGAGTGGAACGCCCTCGAGTACGAGGGCGACATGGGCCCCGACGCAGCGACCGCCGAGCACTCCGATGTCGGGGACACCGCCGGCCGCTTCGCCACGGATCCGATCTGGGTCGGCGACGCCGTGGGCTACGAGGTGAGCGTCGGCCCCGACGACGTCGCCGACATCGAGGTCGAGCTCGTCCGCTCCGAGCTGCAGCGCACCGTCGTCGACTCCGTTCCGCTCGCGGATGCCGCGGTGCCGGCACCGTTCGGCATCCACTCCAGGGCGTCGTGGTCCGCGCGGGCGCCGGCCTCGACCCCGTCGTACGCACCGTCGGTGCGCCTCGCCGTGGTGCACCACACCGCATCGTCGAACGGCTACTCCGCGGCACAGGTGCCGGGCATCATCCGGTCGATCCAGGCGTACCACATGGACTCCAACGGCTGGTCGGACATCGCCTACAACTTCATGGTCGACCGCTTCGGCGGCATCTGGGAAGGTCGCGCGGGCGGGACGACCCGGCCCGTGATCGGCGCACACGCCAGGGGCTTCAACACCGGTTCGGTCGGCGTGTCGGTCATCGGCAACTACCAGGGCACCGCCGCGTCGGCGGCCTCGCTCGAAGCCGTGAGCCGCATCACCGGCTATCGGCTCCAGGAGTACGGGGTCGGTCCCCAGACCCGGGTGAACGTGACCTCACTCGGGTCCACGACCATCCCCGCGGGTCAGGTCGTGAACCTGCCCGCCGTGGTGGGGCACCGCGACGTCGGCGCGACGAGCTGCCCCGGCTCGATCTACTCGTCGCTCGCGTCGATCGCCCGCCGCGCCAACGACTGGTACAACGTCATGGAGGCGTTGACGACCCCGCAGGGCAGCATCGACGCCGTGAAGGTCGGCAACGGCCGCGTCGACGTGTCGGGCTGGGCCCGGGACCCCGACGTGCCGGGCGTGCCCTCGACGGTGCACGTCGTGCTGGCAGGACGGCTCGGGATCGTGACGGCGAACGGCTACCGACCCGACGTCGAGCGAGCACATCCGGGCCACGGCGACCGACGCGGCTGGGGTGCCGGCTTCGGGAACGTCCCTGCGGGGACGCATCGACTCTGCGTCACGGTGATCAACCAGGGCTCGGGCAACAACAAGCTCCTCGGCTGCCAGAACGTCGTGGTGAAGTGAGCGAGCACTCCACCGGCGCGGCACGTCCATGAAGGGCCTCATCCTGTCCGGCGGCGCGGGCACGCGTCTCCGGCCGATCACCCACACCAGCGCGAAGCAGCTGGTCCCGGTCGCCAACACCCCGATCCTCTTCTACGGCATCGCCCACATGGCCGAGGCCGGCATCACCGAGATCGGCATCATCACCGGGGAGACGGGCGCCGAGATCGAGGCCGCGGTCGGTGACGGCTCGCAGTGGGGTGTCGAGATCACGTACATCCCCCAGGGCGAGCCACGCGGTCTCGCCGACTGCGTGATCGTCGCGGGGGAGTTCCTCGGTGACGACGACTTCGTGATGTACCTGGGCGACAACCTGCTGCGCAGCGGCATCGTCGAGTTCGTCGCGGCGTTCGAGTCCGATCGTGCCGCCGCATCCGAGCTGACCCTCACCGGCGGCGACGACCCGCCATCGGCACAGATCCTGCTGACCCGGGTGCACGACCCCGAGCGCTTCGGCGTCGCCGAACTGGGCCCCGACGGCCGGGTGGTCGCCCTCGTCGAGAAACCCGAGGTGCCGCCGTCGGACCTGGCGTTGGTGGGTGTCTACCTCTTCGACCGCTCGATCCACGAGGCCGTCCGGGCCATCGAACCGTCGGCCAGGGGCGAGCTCGAGATCACCGACGCGATCCAGTGGTTGATCGACAACGGTCGCCGGGTGCGCCACGAGGTGCTCGAGGGCTGGTGGAAGGACACCGGCAAGCACGAACCGCTGCTCGAGGGCAACCGGCTGGTGCTCGAGACGCTCGATCAGCGCATCGACGGCGACGTCGACGACCGCTCCGTGATCGAGGGTCGGGTCGTGATCCAGCAGGGCGCGCAGGTGGTCAACTCACACATCCGCGGCCCGGCGATCATCGGCGAGCGGACCCGCATCGTCGACAGCTACATCGGTCCGTACACGTCGGTGTACTTCGACTGCGAGGTCGTCGGCACCGAGCTGGAGCACTCGATCGTGCTCGAGGAGTCCAAGTTGATCGACCTGCCACGTGTGATCGACTCCCTGGTGGGCAAGCAGGTCGTCGTCACCCGCGCCGCGGCCCGTCCCGTCGCGCTGCGCCTGATGCTGGGCGACCACTCCCGGGTCGAGGTCACCTGATGGCCGAGATCGTCGAGTCCGACGTCGTCGAGGGGGTCCGCATCGTGCACCCGACGGTGCACGGCGACGACCGCGGGTTCTTCGTCGAGACCTACCGCCGTCAGTGGTTCCCCGAGGGCCGCGAGATGGTCCAGGGCAACCGCGGCGACCGCATCGCCGGGTGCCTGGTCGGGCTCCACTACCACCTGCAC
>JAFAFN010000107.1 GCA_023423475.1 Actinomycetes bacterium
GTCATGGACTGGTTCGGCTATACGCTCGACTTCCCGGGCATCGAGTGGGTCGGGCCGCTGCTCGGCTCGGTCGTGTTCCTCTGGGGTGGCTGGCCGTTCCTCCAGGGTGGATGGCGGGAGATCCGCCATCGCCAGCCCGGGATGATGCTGCTCATCTCGATGGCGATCACGGTCGCCTACGCCGCGTCCATGGCGACGAGCCTCGGCTGGTTCGACCTCGACTTCTGGTGGGAGTTGGCGGCGCTCGTCACGATCATGCTGCTCGGCCACTGGCAGGAGATGAAGGCGATCGGCCAGGCCCGTGGTGCACTCGCCGCGCTCGCGGAGCTGATCCCCGACGACGCCGAGATCGTCGCCGATGACGGGACGGTCCGGACCGTCGCGATCGGCGAGCTGGCGGTCGGCGACGTGGCGCTCGTGCGGTCAGGGGGAAGGGTGCCCGCCGACGGCGAGATCGTCGAGGGCGGCGCCGAGCTCGACGAGTCGATGATCACCGGCGAGTCCCGCCCTGTCACCAGGTCGGCGGGCGACCAGGTCGTCGCGGGCACCGTGTCGACGGACTCCTCGATCCGGGTGCGCGTGACGGCGGTCGGCGACGACACCGCCCTGGCCGGCATCCAGCGCATGGTCGCCGATGCTCAGGCATCCAGCAGCAGGGCCCAGGTGCTCGCCGACCGCTTCGCCGCACTCCTCTTCTACGTCGCGACCGCGGCGGCTGCGACGACGTTCATCGTGTGGACCGCCCTGGGCGACATCGATTCGGCCGTGGTGAAGACCGTCACCGTCCTCGTGATCGCGTGCCCGCACGCGCTCGGCCTCGCGATCCCGCTCGTGATCGCCATCTCGACCGCCGTCTCGGCCCGGGCGGGGATCCTCGTGAAGGACCGCCTGGCGCTCGAACGGATGCGGACCATCGATGCCGTGCTCTTCGACAAGACCGGAACGCTCACCAAGGGGGCCCACGTCGTGACCGGCGTCGCCGCGAGCGCCGGCGCCACCGAGGCCGAGGTCGTCGGCATCGCGGGCGCAGTCGAGAGCGACAGCGAGCACCCTCTGGCGAAGGCGATCACCGCTCGGGCGATGGCGTCCGGCGATCTGCCGTCGGCGTCCGGGTTCCGGTCCCGTACGGGGCGGGGCGTCGAGTCGACCGTCGACGGCATCGGCTACTCGATGGGTGGCCCCGCACTCCTCCGCGAGATCGGCGCAACCGTCCCGCCCGGACTCTCCACCATCGCAGCGGATTGGGCCGAGCGCGGCGCAGCCGTGCTCTACCTGTTCCGTGGCGCCGAGATCATCGGTGCGTTCGCTCTCGAGGACGAGGTCCGTCCGGAGGCGCGACCAGCGGTCGACGACCTCAAGGCGATGGGCATCCAGGTCGTCATGCTCACCGGTGACGCACAGCAGGTCGCGGACGCCGTCGGCGCCGAGCTCGGTCTCGATCGGGTCATCGCCGAGGTCCTCCCCGAGGACAAGGACCGAGCGGTCGCCGAGCTCCAGGAGAGCGGTCTCAGGGTCGCGATGGTCGGCGACGGCGTGAACGATGCGCCCGCCTTGGCTCGCGCAGATGTAGGACTCGCGATCGGAGCGGGCACCGACGTGGCCATCGAGTCCGCTGGCGTCGTCCTAGCCTCCAGCGATCCGCGGTCGGTGGTCGGCGTCATCCGACTGTCGAGAGCGACCTACCAGAAGATGATCCAGAACCTCGCGTGGGCGGCGGGCTACAACGTCGTGGCCATCCCTCTGGCTGCGGGGGTGCTCACGTGGGCGGGCATCGACCTCTCACCCGCGGTCGGTGCCATCCTCATGAGCCTCTCGACCATCGTCGTGGCGCTCAACGCCCAACTGCTGCGGCGGGTTCGGCTGCAGCCGACCGACAGCTGAGTGCAGGACGAGGAGAACAGCACCATGCCGACACGTGATTCGCTGAAGGGTCCCGAGCGACTCGGCCGGAGGTCCCTCGAGCTCGACGCCGTCTACTGCGCGGGCGCAGGAGTGATCACGGTGCTGGCTCGGCGACGCGTGGGCGAGATCATCGGCGTCGCTCCCTCGCTCGTCGGGACCGCCGGTGTCGCCACGCTCGTCTGGGCCGGCGGTGTGGCGGCGGCCTCACGGCGACGACGCTGGCGGGGACCCGTCGCGGCGATCGCGGTCGCGAACGTCGTGGCGTCCACGGCGCTGGCGGCTGGCGCGGTCCACGAGGAGCGTGGCTCGGGTCGGGTGCTCTTGGCCGTGGTCTCGGCGCAGGTCGCGTCGTTCGCCGCCGTGCAGACCTGGGCGCTGAGCCGCTGAGTCCGGCCCGCTGGGGTCGGGCCTCGACGCTGCGGCCCGATCAGCCGGCTGCCCCTCAAGCGAGCGGCTGGACCCGGTAGATCGACTGGACCAGCTCGATGACTGACGCCGCCACGGTCCGGCCCGCGTCGGTCAGCGCGTAGTCGACCTGCTGTGCGAGGGGGTCGGGCTGCTCCCGGGCGACGAGACCACCAGCCTGGAGCTGCTTGAGGGTCTGGGACAGCATCTTGTCGCTGATCCCGTCGATGCGACGACGCAGATCGCTGAAGCGTGCACTGTCGACCTCGGCGAGCCCGGCCAGGACCAGGGTGCCCCAGCGACTCGTCACCAGGTCGAGGGTCTCGCGGGACGGACACATCGTGGCGAAGACGTCGTAGTCGAGTGCCATGGCTGCACCTCCGATCCCATGCTAACCGACGGCAAGCACTTTCTCACAGCTAGCACTTTCCCTAGGTAAGTACTAACGTCCGGTGAGTACCCTCGCCCCCCAAGCAGAAGAGAAGGAACCACCATGACCATCGCCGTCACCGCAGCCACCGGCCAACTCGGACAGAAGATCGTCGCCCAGCTCCTCGATCGGGTCCCCGCATCCGAGGTGGTGGCCGTCGTCCGCAACCCGGAGAAGGCAGCACCGCTCGCCGCCCGGGGTGTCGACGTCCGCGTCGCCGACTACACCGATCGCGCCGCATTGACCGAGGCGTTCGCCGGCGTCGACAAGGTCGTGCTCATCTCGAGCAACGAGGTCGGCCAGCGCAGCACGCAGCACCGCAACGTGATCGACGCGGCCAAGGACGCCGGCGTCAACTACATCGCCTACACCAGCCTGCTCGGCGCCGACTCGTCGCCGCTGCAGCTCGCCGCCGAACACGTCGAGACCGAGCAGGCGCTCGAGCAGTCCGGCATCGCGCACAGCTTCCTGCGCAACGGCTGGTACCACGAGAACCAGGCGTCGGCCATCGATCCCGCACGCGCCACCGGCAGCCTCCTGACCAGTGCCGGCGACGGCCGCGTGGCGAGCGCGTCGCGCGACGACTTCGCCGAGGCTGCCGCCGTCGTGGTGACCTCGGCGTCACCCGAGACCGTCTACGAGCTCTCTGGCGACGTCGCCTGGACCACTGCCGAGCTCGCCGACGCGCTCAGCCAGGCCATCGGTGCCCCGGTCGCGGTCGCCCAGGTCGACGCCGAGCAGCACCGCGCGGCGCTCGCACAGGCAGGACTCGACGACGGCACCATCGACTTCGTCGTCTCGATCGACCGCGACATCGCCGCCGGCGCGCTGTCCGCGACACCCGGCACGCTCTCGGCCCTGATCGGGCGACCGACCACTCCCCTGGTCGACACACTGCGCACGCTCGTCTGACGCTCGCCGGCCGGGGCGACGTCCCCGGCGCCGTCGGCGACACCGCCGCTCGACTCGCCGACACGAGGACGTGCGATTCGCGACACTCGACACATGACCGACCACCCGACCGACGCCGTGGTGGTGCGCTGGTTCGCTGCCGGTGACGCCGGGCGGTTCGACGTGTTCGACGACGTGTTGCACCCCGACGTGGTCATACACGCCCCCGCAGGCCTCTCGACCACGGGCGCTGCCGAGGAGCAGCAGGTGTGGCGCGCCGCGCTCACAGCGATGCCCGACCTCGTGCACGAGGTGCAGGAGGTGCTCGTCGACGGCGATGTCGAGATGGCCCGCGTCGTGGTCACTGGCACGATGGTCGGGGCGTTCGGCGGGGTCGACGGCACCGGTCGGAGCTTCCGGATGGACCAAGCCGTGATCGTGCACCTACGCGACGGCAGGATCACCGAGGCGTGGGAGATCGCGGACGTCGCCGCACTCCGCGAGCAGGTCAGCGACTGATCCTCGCCCGTGCCGCGCCGGCGCCCTTGCGGGCGGACGGGGGCTCGTCGCCGGCGATGCGGTGCCCGAGTCGCCCGACGATGCCGCCCGTCACCGCCAACAGCAACCACGAGTAGCGGCCCCATGCCGGACTGATGAGCAGAGTGACCGGGATCGACAACAGGAACACCACCGGCGTGTCGATCTGGCCGATCAGCTTCCCGCGCAGCTGGTCCCTCGTCGGCGCGCGGCGGTAGAGCCCCTCCCGGTCGGCCACGACCGCGAGCACCATCGTCGACAACGAGACCAGCGCCACGTTGAGCGCGTAGCCGACGGCGGCGACCTCGCCGCTGGAGGTGTTGTCGACGTCGCCGAGTCCACCCGTGGTGAACGGCAGGAGCACCACGAAGCCGAGCATGACCAGCCCGAAGCCGACGAATCGGGTGCTCATCGTGTCGAGCGTCGCGACCAGGCGGTGGTTCGCCCACCAGTACGCGCAGATCACCACGAACGAGATCACGAACGACAGCAGCGAGGACCACTCGGCCTCGATGAACTTGGACCAGTCGCTCCAGTTCGCCGCTTCGGGTGCCAGGGTGACGACGAGCAACGTCGCAGCGATGGCGAAGGTGGCATCGAAGAACCCTGCGGTTCGCCCGAACTCCACCGAGTCGCGACCGAAGCGCTTCGGTGCGTGCAGCGGATTGGTCGGCGCAGTCGCCCCGTCTACTTCGTCGGACATGGCCGGATGCTAGATGGAGCCGTCTGTGTCGCAGCGACCTCGGGCTGGCAGGCTGTGCCGGATCGCGCACCGAGGGGGCAGCACGTGGACGGAGTTCGACACCGAGTCAGGTTCGCAGCGGCGGTGATGGCCGCAACGATCGCCGCCGTCGGCTGCGGCTCCGGTGCGGAGACCTCGAATCGCGATGACGATGCGACGAGGCCGAGCACGCAGCCGTGGGCGACCGAGGCGCTGGGTCTCACACCGACCGCCGCGCCGGCCACCCTCGGCGAGGACGTCGCGTTCTACCCGGATGTGCGATGCGGCGACGCGGAGCGCAACGTCATCGACGTCGCGCTACCTGCCGAGCTCGGGACCGACGAGACTGGCATCGACGACCCGTCGATGCCGCTCGTGATCCACCTCCACGGCGGCGGATTCGTCCAGGGCGACAAGTCGGGCCTGTGGGAGGACGACGAGTCCAGCGCCGCCGCCGAGCTGTTGACGCAGGGCATCGCGGTCGCGTCGATGAACTACACCCTTCTCGAGCCGAGCGACCCCGACGGCGTCCTCAAGCCGATGACCGACGCGGCACGCTGCCTGCAGTTCATGCGCTACCACGGTCCGGCGACGTTCGGGATCGACCCGGACCTGATCGCACTGCGAGGCGGGAGCGCGGGCGCCGGCACCGCGCTGTGGCTCGCCGTCCACGACGACCTCGCCGACCCAGCATCCGACGATCCGATCCTGCGCCAGTCCACCAAACCTCTGGTGGTCGTCGCTCACGAGACCCAGGCGACCTACGACCTGGTTCGGTGGAGCAGCGACGTGTTCGGCGAGTACGACGAGCTGTTCGGTGATCGGAACCTGATCGAGCTCGCCGAGGCGTTCGGCCTGAGCCAGCGGCTGCTGTCGTTCTACGGGATCACCGACTCGGCCCTGCTCGACTCCCCCGAGATCGTCGCCTATCGCAACGATGTCGACCTGCTGTCGCTCATGGACGACGAGGACCCGCCGGCATGGATCTCGAACACCCGGGAGGAGGACACCTTGCCGGTGTCCGTCGGGCTCCTCTTCCACCATGCTGACCACGCTCGTGCACTCGAGCGCCAAGCGCGCGCCGTCGGCTATGACGCCATCGTCACCGCAGGACCGGGCGTGGAGTCGAGCGTGAGCGAGATCGACTTCCTCGTGTCCGCGCTGCTCGGCTGAGCTGACTCCGGGTCGATCGGCGACACACATTCGGCACTGACGAGGCACGGTGGCGCTACATCCCCCATCGTGTTCGGCAGCAAGGGTCCCTGGGTGCGGGCGGCTTCGACGCGCAGGGCCGAGATCGACCCTCGGATGCCTCATCGAGAGCTTCTCGGTGAGAAGTGGACGCGACGAGCCGGCACGTTCACCCCGCCGGCCCCCGACCGTTCGGACCGGGGGCGCCAGACCCTCACCCTGGGGCGCGGCTCCGGCACCGAACGGCCGATGGCCGAACCGAGTCCGACCCCGGCCGCGATGCTGGCAGCCACGCCAAGCGAGCGGATGAGCAGTTCGGCCCCGGAGCTGGAGTTTCCCTGCGAGAAGGCGAGCATCGAGAGGTAGAAGGTGACCCCGGGCACGAGCACGAACACCGCGACCGAGATGAACACGACCGCCGGCGTCCGGTGCAGCCGAGCAGCGACCTGCGCTCCCAGGCCCAGCGCTCCGGCGGCAGCGAGCACCCCGATGGACAGGCCAGCGGCACCGTCGCCCGCCCAGCGAGCGATCGCCCACGATCCGGCGGCAAGTCCTGCGGTGCTCATCACCAGCGCCGTGGGCATCGACCTCGCGACCCCGAGGGCCGCGACGGCGATCGCACCGCTCGACGCCACCAACCAGTCCGGTGGAGGTCCGGCGACGGCATCGGAGGTGATGCCCAGCCTGGCGACGAGGTCGAGTGCGGCGAGCACACCGACCGCCGTCGCCGTCGCCGCCACCGCCGCCTGCAACCCCTTCGCCATGGCCGACAGCGGTGCGCCCGAGAGCCCGTCGCTCACGCTGGCGACGAGCAACCCTCCCGGCAGCAGCGGGTAGAGACCGCCGATGATCGCCGGTCCGAGCACGATGGGGGCATCCAACCACGCGAAGACCGACGGGGCGGATACTGCGACGAACGCCGCCAGCATGCCGACGAAGACCACCGGCAGCTTCGTGCGGGCGAGCGGCAGGACCGTCAGCTCGATCACGAGCGCTCCGAGCAGCCCCGCAGCGGCGCCGACGAGTCCGCCGCCCGCGAAGACGACCCACGCGGCGACCGAGACCGTCAACGCCAGCAGTCGCACCCATCGCACGACGCCGGTCGACTCGGTCCGCAGGCGTCCGACCTGGCGGGTGGCCTCCTCGATGTCGACCCGGCCAGCCTCGACGTCGCGTCCGAGCTGCTCGAGAGCGATCACACGGTCGAGCCGTGGCTCGCCGATGTCGACGACCTTGACGAGCGTGATCGGACCCTCGGTGGAGTGCAGCAGGCACATCGTGATCACGTTCAGGGTGATCGACACCTCGCAGTGACCGAGCCCGAACGACGCGGTGAGACGGCGCAGCAGCTCCTCGACGTCGGACGTCGCGATGCTCGACTCGAGCATCGACTCGCCGACGGCGAGGCCGAAGGTGAGCACCTTGAGCACGTCGTCGCGATCGTGCGCGACCTGGCCCGACGGCGCCTCGATGCGACTCACACCCGGATCGGTCGGACGTCCCTGGCAGCAATGAACTCCGGCCGCGGCGCCGGCGCAGCGAACGGCGCCACCAGCGAGTTGCTGACGGCGTTGAAGACCATGAAGACGTTGTGCCGTTCGAACGGCGACATGTTGCCGGTCGACCCGTGCATCAGGTTGCAGTCGAAGAAGACCACCGTGCCCGGTTGTCCGAGGCACTGGGTGATGCGGCCGCGTCGTACGAGCTCGCGCAGGCTCTCGTCGTCGGGCACGCCGAGGTCCTGGCGGCGCAGCGAGGACAGGTAGTTGTCGACCGGGGTGGCACCCGGACAGGACACGAACCACCGGTGTGAGCGGTCGATGGCGAGCAACGGCCCGTTGTACGCGAGGTTCGGCGTCAGCAGCACCGAGCAGCTCACCGCCCGCATGCGTGGCATGCCGTCCTCGGCATGCCACGTCTCGAAGTCGGAGTGCCAGTAGAACTCCTTGCCCCGGAAACCCGGCTTGAGGTTCACGCGGCTCTGGTGCACGTAGACGTCGTCGCCGAGCAGCTGCCGTGCGATGTCGATGAGGCGCGGGTCGGTCGCCAGCCCGGCGATCGCGTCGTCGCCCAGGTGGACCTCGAACAACGAGCGCAGCTCGTTGCTGCCGGGTTCGATCACCGCTCGAGGGAGCGACTTCACCGAGTCGTCCGCAGCCAGAGCCGACAGGTCGTCGTCGATGCGCTGCAGGGTCGTCGGGGGCAGCAGGCCAGGCAGCACCAGGAAGCCGTGCTCCTCGTACGAAGCGACCAGCTCGGGATCGAGCGGTCCGCCGGACGCGTCACCCCAGACGACGGGATCGAGCCGCGGCAGCAGGTCCGCGTGCGCCACGGTGCGCGTCGGGTACGGGTCGCGGGAGGTCACGGTGCTCACTGGACGACGTCCTCGGCAGCGACGAGCGGGTAGGCACCGGTCTCGTCGTGCACCTCGCGACCGGTGATCGGCGGGTTGAAGACGCACACCATCCGCATGCGCGTCCGCGCGCGCAGGACGTGCGCATCGTGCTGGTCGAGGGCGTACACCGTGCCGGGAACCACCTCGAACGTCTCCCCCGAGTCCCGCAACTGCACCGACCCCTCGCCCTCGATGCAGTACACGGCCTCGAGGTGGTGCTGGTACCACATCGCCGTTTCGGTACCCGGCTCGATGATCGTGTCGTGCAGCGAGAAGCCCATGCCGTCGCGTGCCAGCAGCAGTCGGCGCGAACGCCAGGTCGACGCCTCGACGTCGTCGTCCCCGCCGACGACACCCTCGAGCGTGCGCACGATCACGAGACCACCTCGATCCGGTCGACGGCATCGGATCGCAGCTGGTCGCTCATGCGGTCCACCACGGCGTCGGTCGA
>JAFAFN010000127.1 GCA_023423475.1 Actinomycetes bacterium
CTCGGCAAGAAAGAGGTCTTCGACGCCCCAGTCGTCGGTGACGTCGTGACGGCGCTGGGCGGGATCCGGGTCGACCGTGGCACCGGTTCCGAGGAGCCGCTGCGTGCTGCCGAGCTCGCGCTCGGCGCCGGCGAGCTGGTCGCGATCATGCCCCAGGGCACCATCCCCCGTGGCCCTGCGTTCTTCGAGCCCGAGCTCAAGGGGCGATGGGGGGCCGCCAAGCTCGCCAACCTGGCGGGTGTCCCGGTGATCCCGGTCGGGTTGTGGGGCACCGAAGAGGTCTGGCCGCGCAGCTCGAAGCTGCCCGACGTCACCAACGTCCTCCACCCGCCCACGGTGCGCGTGCGGGTGGGCGAGCCCATGGACCTGGTCGGCGACGACCTCGACGAGGACACCGAGGGCATCATGTCCGCCATCTCGGCCCTGCTGCCCGACGAGGCCAACCAGCCGTACAGCTACTCCCGCGACGAGCTCGCCCGGACCTATCCGGGTGGCGTCATCCCCGACGCCGACGACGCGGCCCACGAGTCCAGCCGCCGCCCCGGCAGCGACTGAGGCGCCCAGCCCGGCGACCGGCCCCTCAGCCCGGCGCCCGCAGCCCGGCCCTCAGCCCGTCGGCTGGTCCAGGTCGAACGCGGTGACAATGTCGGCGAGTCGACCGGCGACGACCGCCGCCGTCGCGGGGTCGTCGAAGTGGATGCCGTCCGAGGGGCGGTAGGTGAGCCCGTCGACCTGGGTCGGGCACGGCGTGGTCGGACACACGATCGAGTCGAGTCCCAACGTGAGGTCGCCGAACTCCGTCGCGCCCTCGGCGACCACCTGACGCAGATGGGCGACGTCGTCGGTGGCCGGGGCGCCGTTGGCGCTGTTGCGGCCGACGACGGGATCCGGCAGCAGGACCCAGGCGAACCGTGCCCCGTCGGCGGTGAGGCGATCCCTGAGCTGGCGGTGCTGGTCACGCAGCATCTGGTCCGACTCGGGAGTGTCGAACTCGTACCAGACGTCGTCGAGCACTCGGCCGATCGCCTCCCAGGTCGACAACGAGATGACCAGGTCGGGGCGGAACTCCTCGATCGCCGTCGTCTGGAGCTCGAGCGACGTCGTCCGGCAGTGCAGCAGGTCGACGCCCTGGAAGTCGGTGATCACGTCGTCGGGGCCGTTGGCCGGGAGCCC
The DNA here is from genome assembly GCA_023423475.1 of Actinomycetes bacterium. GTDB lineage: Bacteria > Actinomycetota > Acidimicrobiia > Acidimicrobiales > Microtrichaceae > JAFAFN01. The sequence goes on from JAFAFN010000127.1 coordinate 1,174, forward strand.
CTCGACGACACCGCAGCCGGGCACGGCGGCCGACGCGAACGCGACGCCGCGCTCGGCGAAGGCCTGGCTCAGCGCGTCCTCGAGACTCGCGGCGATGCTGTCGCCGACCAGCAGCACCCGCGACGGCGGGCGGGGCAGGTCGGGCGCGGCGGTGGTCGTCGTGACCGGCGTGTCGTTGACGAGCAGCTCGCCGCCCTCTCGGCCCTCGAGGAAGGTCGGCGCCGGTGGCAGGTCGTCGGTCACCAGGCGCGAGGCGCCCACGAGCAGCAGTGCGACGAGGGGGACACCGACGAGCGCGACCCGTGCGCTCGGCCAGCGGCCGGTGCGGACCGGTTGTTCGACGACGTGGTACATCAGCGTGGCGAGGGGCAGCACGACGGCCATGCGGATCCCGAACAGCACCCAGCCGTCCTGACCGGTGCGGAACGGGGTGAGCCACAGGAAGATCGGCCAGTGGAGCACGTAGATGCCGTAGCTGATGCGTCCGATGAAGACGAGGGGAGCGGCGGCGAGGACCGGCGCGAGTCCGCCGCCCTGGAGCAGGCCGCCCACTAGCAGGGCCGTGGCGCCGGCGGTGAGGAGGAGACCCCACGGGTAGAGCCAGCCGGACTGGGTGGTCGAGACGACGCTGAGCACGACGAGCACCCCGAGGGCGGGGACCGCGGCCCATCGCAGCTGGGCGCGGCGCTCGGCCGAGGGAGCGCGCAGCCGGCGCAACGTCGCCATCGCGAGCAGCGCGCCGACGAGCATCTCGGCGGCACGGGTGTCGGTGCCGAAGTAGGCCCGGTCGATGGAGCTCCGTGCGAGCACGAGGTTCGCGACCGCCGAGAGCACCGTCGCCGCGACCAGCACGGTGAGCAACCGGTTCAGACGGACCTGGCGACTGGTGTGCCGTCCGAGGACCAGGACCAGGGTCACGACACCGAAAAGCAGCGCGTAGAACTGCGTCTCGACCGCCAGGCTCCAGAAGTGCTCGAGTGGCGATGGTGCGGTGAACGCGTCCCCGTAGGAGTTGCCCGAGCGGATGAAGTGCCAGTTCACCAGGTCGAGCAGCGACCACGGGATGTCGCCGCGCAGGTCACGCAGTTGCTCGGTGTCCCAGACGCCGATCGCGCCGGCCAGGGTCACCGCGGCGATCGTCAGCCACGACGCGGGGGTCAGGCGTCGGAGTCGCCTCGACCAGAACCGTCGGCCGTCGAGGTCGGTGCTGGACCACCACTCGCGCAGCAGCAGCGCGGTGATGAGGAAGCCCGACAGCGTGAAGAAGACCGAGACACCGAGGAAGCCACCCGACATCCACTCGAAGCCGGCGTGGTACAGCAGCACCAGGACGACGGCGACCGCCCGCAGGCCGTCGAGCGCCGGCACGTGCTCCAACGGGGCGACGAC
>JAFAFN010000149.1 GCA_023423475.1 Actinomycetes bacterium
CATCCGACCGTGGCCAGTCGCTCGACGTCGTTGGCGACACGGACCCACACCTCGGAGCCGACGTCGACGCCGAGTGAGCGCAGCTGCGACCGGGACTGGGTGACGAGCACCCGTTCGTCACCGACGAGCACCTCGATGCGGACCTCGAAGCCCACCCTCACGATCCGATCCACCCGGGCTGCGACCGAGCCGCTGAGCGGCTCGGTCGCGAGCTCCAGGTCGTGCGGGCGCACCAACCGACCGCCGAACTGTGTGGTGGGACCGAGGAACTTCATGACGAACTCGTTGGCCGGTTCGTCGTAGAGCTGATCGGGGCTCCCGATCTGCTCGATCCGTCCCTCGTTGATGACCACGATCTCGTCCGCGACCTCGAGGGCCTCCTCCTGATCGTGGGTGACGAAGATCGTCGTGACGTGCACGTCGTCGTGCAGCTTGCGCAACCAGTCGCGCAGCTCCTTGCGGACCTTCGCGTCGAGCGCCCCGAAGGGCTCGTCGAGCAGCAGCACCTTCGGCTCGACCGCGAGTGCCCGGGCGAGCGCCATGCGCTGGCGCTGACCGCCCGAGAGCTGCGCCGGCAGACGGCCCGCGAACTGCTCCAGGTGCACGAGCTCGAGCAGCTCGGTGACACGGGCCTTGATCTCGTCCTTGGGCCGCTTGCGGATCTCGAGGCCGAAGGCCACGTTGCGGGCGACGCTCAGGTGCTTGAACGCCGCGTAGTGCTGGAACACGAACCCGACGTCGCGACGCTGCGGCGTCAGGTGGGTCGCGTCGCCCCCCTCGATGGTGACGGCGCCCTCGTCGGGCACCTCGAGCCCGGCGATGATGCGCAGCAGCGTGGACTTGCCGCCGCCGCTCGGTCCGAGCAGCGCGGTCAACTGGCCGCTCGGGATGGTCACCGACACGTCGTCGAGTGCCACGAAGTCGCCGAAGCGCTTGCCGATGTTGGACACCTCGATGCTCATGCGTCGTCCTCCTTGGGGCGGATGATGGCCACCACGACGATGCAGGCGACCGAGACGAGGGCGAGCAGGAACGCCGTGGCGTAGGCCCCTCCCTTGTCGAAGTTCAGGTACTTCTCCTCGACGACGAGCGTCGCCGTGCGGGTCTGGCCGAGCAGGTTGCCCGAGACGACCTTCACCGCCCCGAACTCGCCGAGGGACCGAGCCAGGCTCAGGACCACGCCGTAGACGACGGCCCAGCGGATCGCCGGGAAGGTGATGCGCCAGAAGGTCTGCCAGGCGTTCGCCCCGAGGGTGTGCGCCGCGCGCTCTGCGTCGGTCCCGATCTCCTCGAGCACCGGGGTGACCTCTCGGATGACCAGGGGCAGCGCCACGAAGACCGTCGCAAGGATGATGCCGGGGGTCGCGTAGATGACCTGGAAGCCGGCCGATTCGAGCGTCGGTCCGAACCAGCCGCCACGGCCGCCGTAGACGAGCACGAGCGACAGACCCACCACGATCGGCGACACCGCGAGGGGCAGGTCGACCAACGCGCTGAGCAGGCGCTTGCCGGGGAACTCGTAGCGGACCAGGAGCAGCGAGATGCTCACGCCGAACACCGTGTTGATCACCACGGCGATCACCGCGACGACCACGGTCAGGCGGAGCGCATGGATGACGTCGGGGTCACCGATGATCCCGCGCAGGTTGTCGAGGCCGCCCTCGAAGGTGCGCTGGGCGACGAGCGACACCGGCCAGGCGACGAGGAAGAACAGGTAGACGATGACGAAGCCGCGCAGCAGGTAGGTGCCGACGCCACGCCGGGCCGCGGGCTGACGGCCACGCCGTCGCGGTGGCGAGCTCGTGCCGCTGCGCTGGTCCTCGTCGGAATCGGCGTGCGGGACGTCGATGAGTGCGATGTCAGCCACGACGCACCAGCCTCCGTTGCAGCAGGTCGATCGCCACGATCACGATCAGGGACACGACGAGCAGCACGGTCGCCACCGCGGCCGCGCCGGCCCGGTTGTCGTTCTCGAGGCTGGAGAGGATGCGGACCGAGGTCACCTCGGTCTGGTACGGCAGGTTGCCGGACAGCAGGACGAGCGAGCCGTACTCGCTGACGCCGCGTGCGAACGAGAGCGCGGCGCCGGCGGCGATGGCCGGGGTGATGGCCGGCAGGATGATGCGGCGGAACACGGTGACCCGGCTCGCACCGAGCGAGGCCGCCGCTTCTTCGACGTCGCGGTCGATCTCGGCGAGCACCGGCTGCACGGTGCGCACGACGAACGGCAGCGTCACGAACAGGAAAGCGAGGGCCACCGCGACCCTGGTGTTGGCCACGTCGACGCCGAGCGGACTGTTCGGGCCGTAGAGGGACAACAGCACGAGGCCGGCAACGATGGTCGGCAGGGCGAAGGGGATGTCGATGAGGACGTCGAGCGCGGACTTGCCCCAGAAGCGGTCGCGCACGAGCACCCAGGCGATGGCGGTGCCGGTGAACACGTTGAGCACCGTCACGCCGATGGCCGTGCCGACGGTGAGGCGGATGGCGGCGAAGGTCTGCTCGTTGGTGATGGTCCGCCAGAACGCACCCCAACCACCTGCGGCGGCGACACCGACGACCGCGGCGAGCGGGATCAGCACCAACAGGCTGAACCAGAGGAGGGTCACACCGAGGCCGATGCCGGAGCCGAGTCCGAGGCGCCCCTCGGTCGTCGGGCGTCGCCAGCGCGACACCTTCGCTCGACCGGCCCCGTCGGACCCCGGCGACCGTCCGGGGGTCGCTGCACGACCCCCGTGGACGGTCCCGGTCTCGGTGACCGCAGCGGTCAACTGGCCTTCCCGGACTCGGCGATCACCTTGGTGATGACGCCGTTCTCCTCGTCGAAGAACTTCTTCGACAGCTCGCTCCAGCCGCCGAACGCCTCGTCGACGGTCAGCAGCGTCACGATCTCGGGGAACGGGTTCGACGGATCGGTGGCGCCCTCGACCTCGTCGACCTGGACGTCCACGGTGCTCAGCGGCCGGAAGCCCTTGAGTGCGAACTGCGTCTGACCCTCCTCGGAGAGCACGAAGTCGATCCACTCGGTCGCCTTCGGCGTCGCCTCGGTCAGCACCGCACCCGGGTTCTCGATCTTGAGGGTCGTCTTCGGGATGACGTAGTCGAAGTCCTCACCGTTCTGGCGGGCGAGGATCGCCTCGTTCTCGTAGGTCAGGAAGACGTTGCCGGTGCCGCTGGTGAAGGCGGTCGTGGCGTCACGGCCGCTGTTGGGCAGCGACACAACGTTGCCGTACAGCTTGGTCACGTAGTCGAGCGCCTCTTCCTCGGTGCCGCCGGCCTCGATGACCTGGCCCCATGCGGCGAGGGCGTTCCAGCGGGCGGCACCCGACGACGCCGGGTTCGGGGTGACGATCTCGACGCCGGGCTCGATCAGGTCGTCCCAGTCCTCGATGTTGTCCGGGTTGCCCTTCGGCACGGCGAACACCACGACCGAGGTCGACACGACGCCCTTGTTCTCACCGGCGTTCCAGTCCTCGGCGACCAGGCCCTCGTCGACCAGGCGGGTCACGTCGGTCTCCAGCGAGTAGTGCACGACGTCGGCCGCCGCCCCGGCCACGACCGCGCGGCTCTGGTCGCCGGAGGC
>JAFAFN010000515.1 GCA_023423475.1 Actinomycetes bacterium
CCGCGTCGCGGTTCCCAGGTGCTCGACCACGGCGGTGAGCACGGGTTCGCGTTCCTGGGGATCATCCACGCCCCGACCCTAGGGAGCACCCGCGGCCTGCGTCCTACGGGTGAGCTCGTTCGCGCAGAATTCACCCCTGGGGGTGATGGGTGGATGGTCGACCGCGGGTTGAATGGATCCCACGCCCGGGTAGTGACCTTCCGTCGCCGAACACTGGAGGTCACGAGATGGCGAAGAACGACCACGGCCCGTCGATCAAGGATCCGGACCAGTACGAGGCGTTGCGCGACGAGGGCATGAGCAAGGAGAAGGCGGCGCGGATCTCGAACGCGTCGGCGAACGAGGGACGTTCCGAAGTGGGCGAGCGCGGTGGCGAGGCGACGGACTACGAGGACCGAACCAAGGACGAGCTGCTGGAACGTGCGAGGGAGCTCGACCTGGACGTCACCACGAGGATGACCAAGGACGAGTTGATCGACGAGCTGCGGTCGCATTGAGCCACGAGGACGACGGTGGTCCTCGATCGGCGGCCGAGGCCGGGCTCCGCTACGTGAGCGACAGCGAGCCGGGCATACGCCGTCGGCGTCGCGGTCGGGGCTTCTCCTACACACGCGCGAGCGGCGCCGCCCCGGTGGGCGCGGGAACGCGTGCCCGGATCGACGCGCTCGCGATCCCTCCGGCGTGGACCGATGTGTGGATCTGCGCCGACGAGCTCGGTCACCTGCAGGCGACCGGGCGCGACGCCCGAGGCAGGAAGCAGTACCGCTATCACCCGAGGTGGCGAGCGGTGCGTGACGAGGCGAAGTTCGAACACCTCGCCGACTTCGGCGCGTCGCTGGCCCGGGTGCGGGCAGTGGTCGACGAGGACCTCGGCCGCAGCGGGTTGCCGCCCCGGAAGGTCATCGCGCTCGTCATCGCGCTGCTCGACCGCACGTTGGTCCGAGTCGGCAACGAGACCTACCGCCGTGAGAACGGCACCTTCGGGCTCACCACCCTCGAGGAGGACCAGGTCAGCTTCTCATCTGGAGAGATGACGTTCTGCTTCGTCGGCAAGGGCGGCCACGAGTTCGAGGTCGACGTGCAGGACCGTCGACTCGCCAGGGCGGTGCGGTCGTGCCACGAGCTGGGTGGACGGGAGCTGTTCACCTACCGCGGCACCGATGGCTCACCGGTCCGGGTCGACTCCGCGGACTGCAACGAGTACCTCGCGGACGTGGTCGGCCCGTCGACGACGGTCAAGTACTTCCGGACCTGGGGTGGATCGGTCGCGGCGCTGGAACACCTCGCCGAGCTCGACGAGGGCCTCTCGGAGTCCGACGTGGTCGCCGCCGTCGATGCCGCCGCCGAGCTGCTCGGCAACACACGGGCGGTGTGTCGCCGCGCGTACGTGCACCCCCTGCTGACCGACGACCTGGACGAGCTGCGACTCCGCGACGCATGGCAGGGGGCGCGCCGGACCGATCGACTGTCCCGGGGTGAGCGTGCCATGGTGCGCCTGCTCGACGACGGTGCGTGACGACCGCATCGAAGCGGGTACGCCCTGATCATGACGTTCCTCCTGAAGTTCCTACGGTCCCCGAAGTCCGACGGCCGCACCGCCCGGATCGAGTGGAAGGTGGTGTCCACCCTCAGCGGTCTGCTGGTCGGCGCCGCCGTGCGACGAGGCATCGGGTGGGCATGGGGTCGCTTCTCGCCCACGGAGAACGATCCACCGCTCAACCCGGTCGACCACGAGGTGGGGTGGGGAGAGGCGATCGCCTGGTCGGTGGCGACCGGCGTCGGTGTGGGTGTGGCGCGGGTGGTGAGCGACCGACTCGTGGCGAGTGGCTGGGAGCTCGCCACAGGTCAGCCGGCACCCGCTGCCCGTTCCACCTGAGCGACCTGTCACATTCGCAGCACCGACGGGTTGGTGCTCCGGCGGGTCGGGTACCGGTCGGTCATGGATGCGATCACACTGCTGAAGAAGGACCACAAGACCGTCGAGGATCTCTTCCGACGCTTCGAGCAGGCGGGCGACCGTGCCTACGTCGAGAAGCGCCGCATCGTCGACCGGATCATCGAGGAGCTGTCGACGCACGCCGCTGTCGAGGAGCAGCTGTTCTATCCGGCGACGCGCGCCACGGTGCCCGAGACCGAGGACATCGCCCTCGAGAGCATCGAGGAGCACCACATCGTCAAGTGGGAGCTGCACGAGCTGCAGGACATGGACCCGCACGACGAGCGCTTCGACGCGAAGGTCGCGGTGTTGATCGAGAACGTCCGCCATCACGTCGAGGAGGAGGAGAACGACTACTTCCCGAAGGTGCGCGAGGAACTCGGCCGTAACGACCTGAACGACCTGGGAGAGGCGATGGAGTCGGCCCGCAAGGTCGCTCCCACCCGCCCTCATCCCCGTAGCCCCCAGGCCCCACCCGCCAACGCGGTGGTCGGTCTCGTCGCTGGTGCAGCCGACTTCGTCGGTGACACGGTCAAGGGTGTCGCCCAGGGTTCGGTCTCGGCGGTACGGACC
>JAFAFN010000221.1 GCA_023423475.1 Actinomycetes bacterium
AGCGCACGTTCGGCCTGGAGCGGATCCTTGAATCGTCCGACGCCGACGACGGGCAGGTCGACCGCCTCGCGGATCGCCGAGGGGATGAACATCGCGTAGCCCGGCGGGATGTGCATCGACGCCTCGATCATGAAGAGGCTCGCGGTGGCGACGCCGATCGAGGTGTTGATGTAGTCGGCGTGCCCCGTGGCCTCGACCATGCGGGCGACGGCGACCGCCTCGTCGATGCGGGTGCCGCCCTCGATCAGCTCGTCGCCGCAGAGGCGCACGCCGAGCGCCAGGTCGGGACCGATCCGCTCGCGCACCGCGGCCACGATCTCCAACAGGATGCGCGCCCGGTTCTCGAGGCTGCCGCCGTAGTCGTCGGTGCGGCGGTTGGTGGCGGGTGAGAGGAACCCTCGCACGATCGACGAGTGCGAGCACTGCAGCTCGATCCCGTCGAAGCCACCCTCGGCGCAGTGGCCAGCGACGAGCGCGTACGACGCGACGATCTCCTCGATCTCGGCGACTTCGATCGCCTTGGGGACCTCTCGGAACAACGGGTCGGCGACCGACGACGGTGCCCACACCGGCAGCCGGGAGTACATCGAGCTGGCCTGCCCGCCGTTGTGGTTGATCTGGGCGAAGATCGGGACCCGGTGGCGGTGCACCGCGTCGGTGATACGGCGGTAGCCCGGGATGACGTCGCGGTGGAACCCGTGGATCAGCTTCTCGTAGGGCCAGTCCGTCGGGTGGGTCGAGTGCTCCTCGGTGATGATCAGCCCTGCGCCGCCGGCGGCACGCTCGGCGTAGTACGCCGCGTGCTGCTCGGTCGGCAGTCCACCGTGTGCGTAGTTCGTCAGGTGCGCGGAGAAGACGATCCGATTCCGGACCGTCACGGGACCCAGCTGCAGCGGTGACCAGAGGAGCTCGGTCATGGCCGCAGGTTAGGTGGTGACCCGGCCGGTCCCGACATCCGGGCCGGCCGGGTCACACCCGGGGGACGGCTCAGAGCCGCTCGATGATCGTGGCGTTGGCGAGGCCGCCGGCCTCGCACATCACCTGCAGCCCGATGGTCGCGTCGCGCTGCTCCATCGCGTTGAGCAGCGTCGCCAGCAGTCGGGCACCGGAGGCTCCCAACGGGTGGCCGATGGCGATCGCTCCGCCGTTGACGTTGACCCGCTCCGGGTCGACGCCCAGCTCACGCTCCCAGCCGAGCACGACCGAGGCGAACGCCTCGTTGATCTCGAACAGGTCGACGTCGCCGAGGGACATGCCGGCCCGCTCGAGCACCCGCTGGGTCGCAGGGATCGGAGCCGTCAGCATCATGAGCGGATCGTCGCCGCTGACCGCGAAGGACACGAACCGGGCCCTCGGGGTCAGGCCGAGCTCGCGGGCGACCTCGGTCGAGGTCACCAGCGCTGCGGCGGCACCGTCGCTGATCTGCGACGAGTTGGCCGCCGAGACGACCCACGGCAGATCGGGGAAGCGCTCGAGCCAGGTGTCGTCGCGGAACGCGGCGGGCAGCTGGGCGAGCCGCTTGAGCGTGCCACCGGGGCGGATGCCCTCGTCGCGGGTGACCAGCTGGAGCTCGCCGTCGGGACCGACGGCCTTGACCGGCACGATCTCGCCGTCGAAGCGGCCCTGCTCGGTGGCCTCGGCGGCCAGGCGGTGCGACCGCAGCGAGAACTCGTCGAGGTCGTGCCGGGAGATGTCCCACCGTGCAGCGATGCGCTCGGCCGCGATGCCCTGCGGGATGAGGCCCCCGGGGTAGCGGTCGGTCAGGCGGCTGCCCCACGGGTCGGCCGTGACGGCGGAGCCCATCGGCACCCGGCTCATGGACTCGACGCCGGCGCCGACGGCCACGTCGTAGCCGCCCGCCGCGACACCCTGGGCGGCGAAGGTGATCGCCTGCTGGGAGGAGCCGCACTGGCGGTCGACGGTCGTCGCCGGGACCGACTCGGGGTAGCCCGCGGCGAGTGCCGCGTTGCGTGTGATGTTCAGCGACTGCTCGCCGACCTGGGACACGGCGCCACCGATGACGTCGTCGATGCGGGACGGATCGATGCCCGTCCGCTCGACGAGCGCCTCGAGCACGACGGCTTCGAGGTCGACGGGGTGCACGCCGCTGAGCGCCCCGCCGGCCTTGCCCCTTCCGATCGGTGTGCGCACTGCATCGATCACCACGGCATCGGATGTGGTGGTGGAACGGCTCATGACGACCCCCTCGTCGTTGTCGGGCAACTCGTCTAGTTGCTACATAGAACTCTACCGCTTTCGTAGCGTGATGCTACTGATGTGACATGCGGCGTACACTGCCGTCATGCGCAGGGTGAGCTTCGCCGACGAGCACTGTTCGGTCGCCAGGGCACTCGACCTGGTCGGTGACTGGTGGACGCTGATGATCGTCAGGGATCTGTCGCTCGGCCTCCGCCGCTTCGACCAGATCCAGTCCGACCTCGGCATCTCACGCAACGTGCTCACCGAACGCCTCGAGATGCTCGTCGAGGCCGAGATCGTGTCGCGCACGAACATCGCCCGCACCGGCACGCGCTACGAGTACCGACTCACCGAGAAGGGGCTCGACCTCATCCCGGTGCTGCACGCGCTGATCCAGTGGGGCGACAAGTGGAACCCCGACCCGCGTGCGCCCTACACCGAGATCGTGCACACGACGTGTGACCACGTCACCCGACCCGTGCCGTCCTGTTCGCACTGCGGCGAGGTCATCCACCACGGTGAGCTCACCAGCCGCCCTGGTCCGGCGTTCGTCGACGACCCGGACCACCCCATCGCTCGCGCTCGTCGGGACCGCCACCAGCCCGACCGGTCGTAACGATCGGCGATCGACGCGCCGCACCGTCATGGAACGACGCTCCCACGCGCAGCTCGCGAGGGCTCACCCGAGTTCGGGAGGGCTCACCCCAGCTCGGGAGGGAAGCCACCGGTGGCGATCGGGCCCCAGCGGTCGATGGTGATCCGGATCAGGCACTTCCCCTGGTCGACCATGGCCTGGCGGTACTCGTCCCAGTCGGGGTGCTCACCGGAGATGCTGCGGAAGTACTCGACCAGCCCCTCGACCGCGTCGGGCAGGTCGACGATCTCGGCGATGCCGGCGACCTGGACCCACGGGCCGTTCCACTCGTCGGACAGCACGCACGCGGACGCAGCCGGCCGGGCGCGCAGGTTCGAGACCTTGGCCCGCTGCGGATAGGTCGCGATCACGATGCGGCCGGCCTGGTCGACGCCCGAGGTCACCGGCGACATCTGCGACGTCCCGTCGGACCGCTCGGTCGAGAGGATCAGGCGGTGCCTCGGGCGGAGGAACTCGACCAGCGCCTCCCGGTCCACCCTGTCGTTCGTCGCGATCTGTCGGGCCATGACCGCCATCGTTCCACAGTGCCCGCCGGTACCATCGGCGCCATGAGCGCCGACTCCGACCCAACCGGCGGCCCGCTGGTCGGGCGGATGGCCGGATTCGGCACGACGATCTTCGCCGAGATGTCCGAGCTCGCGGCCCGCACCGGCGCGATCAACCTGGGCCAGGGCTTCCCCGACGTCGACGGTCATCCGGATGTCGTCGAGTCCGCCGTCCGGGCGCTGCGTGCCGGACACAACCAGTACCCACCGGGGCCTGGCATCCCCGAGCTGCGCCGGGCCGTCGCCGCACACCAGCAGCGCCACTACGGCATCGAGCTCGACCCCGACGCCCAGGTGCTGGTGACCACAGGAGCGACCGAGGGCATCGCCGCGTCGATCCTCGCCCTGTGCGAGTCGGGCGACGAGGTCGTCACCTTCGAGCCGTACTTCGACTCCTACGCGGCGGTCGTCGCGCTCGCAGGTGCCCAGCGTCGGGTCGTCACGTTGCGGGCTCCGGACTTCGCCGTCGATCTCGACGCCGTCGAGGCCGCGATCACACCGCGGACGAAGGTCCTCCTGGTCAACTCGCCCCACAACCCGACCGGTGCGGTGTTCACCGACGATGAGCTGACGGGGCTCGCCGAGATCTGCGTGCGTCACGACCTGATCGCCGTGAGCGACGAGGTCTACGAGCACCTCACCTTCGACGGCATCCCGCATCGCCCCTTCTGCACGTTCCCCGGCATGGCGGAGCGGACCCTCACGGTGTCGTCGGCGGGCAAGACCTACTCGTTCACCGGCTGGAAGGTCGGGTGGGTGACCGGGCCCGCGACGTTGGTCGGCGCCGTGCGCACGGTGAAGCAGTTCCTCACCTACGTCTCCGGTGGACCGTTCCAGCACGCGGTGGCCGAAGCACTCGCGCTGCCGGACTCGGTCGTCGAGGACCTGCGCGCCTCGCTGCAGTCGAAGCGCGATCGGCTGAGCGACGGCCTGGACGCCGCCGGGTTCGAGACCTATCGCCCTTCCGGCACGTACTTCGTCACCGTCGACGTGCGCTCGGTCGGCTGGGACGACGGCGTCGAGTTCTGCCGGATGCTCCCGGAGCGCGTGGGCGTCGTCGCCATCCCCAACTCGGTGTTCCACGACACCGACGCCGGTCGCAGCCAGGTCCGGTTCGCGTTCTGCAAACGCGACGAGGTGCTCGACGACGCGGTCGAGCGACTCACGAAGGTCACCGAGGAGGGCGCGCGATGACAGGGTCTCGGGCATGAAGGTCGCAGCGATCCAGCACGACATCGTCTGGGAGGACCGCGAGGCGACGTTCGCGTCCCTCGAGCCGACGGTCACCGCAGCAGCCGCGGCCGGCGCACGGCTGGTCGTGCTCGCCGAGATGTTCGCGGTCGGGTTCTCGCTCGACGTCGACGGCATCGTCGAGCCCACCGACGGACCCACCTCGGCGTGGCTGGTCGACCAGGCGGCGCTCCACGACGTGTGGATCTGCGGTTCGGTCCCCGAGCGCTCCCCCGGGTCCGAACGGCCGGCCAACGTGCTGGTGCTCGCCGGCCCCGACGGCACGGTGCACCGGTACGCCAAGACGCACCCCTTCACCTATGCGCGGGAGGACGAGTTCTACGAGCCGGGCGAGACCCTGGTGACCGTCGAGGTCGAGGGCGTCCGGGTGTCGCTGTTCGTCTGCTACGACCTGCGCTTCGCCGACGTGTTCTGGGGACTCGCCGATCGCACCGATGCCTACGTCGTCGTCGCGAACTGGCCCGAGTCACGCCGGACCCACTGGTCGGCGTTGCTACGCGCCAGGGCGATCGAGAACCAGGCCTACGTCATCGGCGTGAACCGCGTCGGCTCGGGTGGCGGACTCGACTACTCGGGCGACTCGGCGATCATCGATCCGCTCGGCGCCACGTTGGCCGCCGCCTCGGGCAACGAGGCGCTCCTGGTCACCGACATCGAGCCGCAGACGGTCAGCGACGTGCGCGAGCGGTTCCCGTTCCTCGCCGACCGACGAACGATCGACTGACGGTACGCTCGAGCGCCGTTCGGAGGCGGAGTCAGGCGACCGAGCGCCGACTCGGCCATCGTTGGACACGAACCGACTCGATCGGTTGGATTCGGTCCGACGTCCGTGTGACAG
>JAFAFN010000235.1 GCA_023423475.1 Actinomycetes bacterium
TCCCCGGCGCGTCAGGGTTCATCGGGTGTCCGCCACGACGACGCCCACGGCGCCGGCCAGCACCAGCGCGACCACCAACGCCGGGTGCCACGTCGCCGCATCGAGTCCGTCCGCGACCGCTGGCGGCGCTGCGAACACCGCGGCCAGACCGACCGCGGTCGACGCGACGTTGAGCGCGACGTGCACCGGGCCCGGCGGCGACGAGCTCGCCCCGAAGCACCCGCACGAGCGAAGGCCCCGGCGCCACGAGGCGACCACGATCGCAGTGAACACGGCGTAGCTCAGCGTCACCAGCACCGCCGTGACGCGGCCACCCATGACCAGGGCGGCGCCACCGATCACCACCTCGACCATGCCGAGGCCCCGGCCGAGCACGGCGCCGCGCTCGGACCGGTCACGGGGCACCACGCCCAGGTCGACCAGGGCGACGCCGAGCGGCTCGGGGTCGAGCACCTTGGTCACACCCGACGCGAGCAGGACCAGGCTCACCACCCAGAACGCAGCATCGAGCACCGTCACGGGGCGAGCGTACCGAAGCAGCACCGGAGCACCGCTCTCGCGCCGGCACGAACACCCGGTCCGGACCGGTCGGACAGCTAGTGTGCGGCGCGCACCGAGCGGGGTGTGACCACCACCACGGGTGGCCTGGGGAGATTTGTCTGGAGTCGCGTCAACGCGTCGACGAGCCTGGACGTTGAGAGGGGTGAGTGGTGCGACAGCGTCAGGGAGACGATGTATTCCGGGACTACTACGAACGCATGCAGCCACGCGCCGTCAGCACCGCGCGCCGGCTCATCGGCAACGGCGATGTCGCTGACGACATCGCTGCCGAGGCGTTCGCCCGGGCGTACTCCCGTTGGAACACCGTCAGGAAGCACCCGAACCCGGACGCATGGCTGCTCCGGGTCGTCGGCAACCTGGCGGTCGACCACGTCCGACGTGAGGCGCGTCGACCGCAGCTGCGCGGCGAGCAGGGTCGTCCCGACCCCTCGGCCGACGCCGCAGCCCTGCGGATCGATCTCGCCGACGCACTGCACCGCCTCTCGGGGCGCCAGCAGGAGGTCGTGGTGATGCGCTACCTCATCGATCTGACCGAGGACGACGTCGCCGTCACGCTCGGGATGTCGACCGGTTCGGTGAAGACCCACCTCCACCGGGCCACCACCAAGCTGCGGACCGAGCTCGCGGACGACCGCTTCGCCGATGCGGAGCACATCGGAGCCACGGATGGGTGATCGCAGTGACAGTTCCAGCAGCTACCCCCCGGTCGGTTCGCCCGACCGCTACGACATGATCGTGCAGCGAGGCCGAGCGCTCCGGCGCCGCCGTCGCTACACCCTCGGAGCGGGAGCCGGCGGCACCGTCGTCGCCATCGCCCTCGCCGTGGTGTTCGTCACCAGCGGCGGCGATGGCGGCGATGACCTCAACGCCACCGAGGTCGCCGGCGAGACCACCATCGCGACGACCACGACGACCACCACCACCACGACGACCTTGCCGCCCTCGGTCGGGGACGTGACCGTCGCCATCGATCCGGCGACCCGGACCGTCACGGTCTCGGACCTCACCCTCCCGGTCAGCGAAGCCTCGAGGCAGTGCCTGCACCTCGGGCTCCGGTCGCCCGACGACCAGCTCGTCGCCGAGCTGCACCAGTGCAACTATTACGAGATCCCTGCACCGGGGGCGATCTCCCTCGACCTCCTGCCGGCGGAGGGCACCGAGATCAGCTGCGCGACGAACGTCGAGCGACCCCTGTCCCCGCCGGTGGGCGCCGCAGAGTTCATCTCGACCTTCGTCTACGGGGTCGCAGAGATCCCGCCCGGCGAGTACTCGCTGACGGCCGGCGCGACGTCCGGCATCGGTGACGGATGCGCCTACGCGGAGGACACGAGCATCGGCTTCGTCGAGGACGTGAACTTCGAGACCGCCACGATCGAGATCCCGTAAGGGACTCCCCCCCTCCTGACCGGGTCCCAGTCCGGTCAGGCCGCCGGTGACCGGCGTCGCTTCTCTCCCACTCCCTCCAGCGACGCCGGCACCGGCACTTCCCAGCGACGTGACAAGCTGACGTCGTGGCGGACGACGAGACGATCCAGGACGCCGAGCTGGGCGATCCGGGCGACGGCGAGACGACCGATGCCGGCCGTCTCGCCGGGCTCGCGGACCGCGCGGCGCGCACCTGGACCAATGCGCTGCTACGGGCCGGCAGCTGGGCCGATCGAGCCGATGCCATCGTCCCGAGATCGACCCCTCCTGACGCCGCGACGGGCAGCGGTCCCGGCGCCACGACCGACGGCATCGACCCTGCCGATGGCCTCGACCTCGGCGACCTCGACGCGGCGGGCACGCCCGATGCCGGCGACACGACCCGCTCCGGTCGCACCGCGTCCGCGTGGGCGCTCACGAAGACCGCGATCGGGCTCATCGGCGCACCCGTCGCCGTACCGACGATGACCGTCGCGGCGCTGCGCACCGCCCGCATCACCTCGGCACGCATCGAGGCGTTCCCCGAGCACCTGCACGCCCTCGCCGAGGGCACCCCGCCGCCGCTGCCGGGACACCGCACCACCCGTCGCCCGTCGGACCGGCGCTACCTGATCACCTCGGACCTGCACCGCTGCATCCCCGGTCGCCTCGACTGGCCCGAGCGTCAACGGGTCAAGGGGCTCTACCTCGACGTGCTCGAGGACTACGCCAACGACGGCTGGCACCTGATCGAGAACGGCGACGTCGAGGACTACTGGATGGTC
>JAFAFN010000312.1 GCA_023423475.1 Actinomycetes bacterium
CGGAACCGCCGTACTCCTTCGGCCAGGTCATGCCGAGCCAGCCCTTGTGGCCGATCTCCTTCATGAAGGCGCGGCGCTTCGGCGTGTCGACGATCTGCGCCATGTTCTCGCGGGTGACGTCGAAGATGTCGATGTCGTCGTGCTCGTCGCAGAACGCGATCACTTCCTTCGCGAACGCCTGCTGCTCTTCTGAGAACTCGAAATCCATCGTTGCTCCGACCTCGTTATCTGACGACCCGTCAGAATCTAGGGGTGATCGGGCGCGACGGGCCACCGTGAGCGACGATGTCGCCGTGCGACTCGTCGACCACCCACCCTCCGCCCGGCCGTTCGCGGTGCTGCTCGCAGCCGTCGCGGTGCTCGCTGCCGCCGGTTGCACCGACGGCGACGACCGCGGCGACGGCCCGACGACCGCCTCGACACCGGGCACCGAGTCGCCAGCCGGTCCCAGCCCGACGCTCGTCGACGCGGACTGTCCCGACCCGACCACCCCATCGGGCTCCGGTGCCGACGGGCGCATCACCTGCCGGCGACTGGTGGTCCCCGAGTCCAGGTCGCGCCCGGACGAACGGCAGGTCGAGCTGCCCGTGCTGACGTTCGCGCCCGCCGGCGACGTCGCGGCCGCTCCGAGCTCGGCCGCTCCGGTGGTGTACCTGCACGGTGGCCCGGGCGGCGGTGCGACCCAGCAGTGGGCGACGTGGTCCACCGTCGCGGACGCACTCGGCACCGAGGTGGTCGTGTACGACCAGCGCGGCGGCGGCGCGTCGGTCCCTCGGCTCGACTGCCCCGAGCACGCCGACGCGCTGGCCGACGGCCTCGGCGCCGCGGACGATCCAGAGCTGGAGCGCTCGGTCGTCGCAGATGCGCTCTCGGCCTGTCACGACCGACTCGTCCGCGACGGCGTCGACCTGTCCGAGTACGACGTGGACGCCTCGGTCGCCGACCTCGACGATCTGCGTCGGGCACTGGGGGCGGAGCAGCTGCGGCTGGTCGCGAGCTCGTACGGCACCCGCCTGGCCCTGGAGTACGCAGCCGCACACCCCGACCGCGCGGCGTCGCTCGCGCTCGACTCGCTCGACCCGCCAGGTGCCACGCTGCCCGGTGGCGATGCGCGTGCGCTCGACCCCGCGGTCGAGCGACTCCTGGACGCGTGCTCGGCGGATCCCTCCTGCGCGACGGCGCATCCGGACCTCGGCTCCTCGTTGGACGCCGCTGTGTCCAGGGCCGATCGGACACCGCTGGTCATCGAGACCCCTGCCACCGACGAACGACCCGCAGGTCGGTTCACCCTGACCGGCGACGATCTGCTCGCAGGGCTGTTCGCCGCGATGTACGACAGCGAGCTCATCCCCCTGCTGCCCGCTGCGATCGACGCCATCGCCGCAGGTGACGACTCGGTGCTCGCGTCGGTCGGGCCCCGAGTGGTCCCCGCGCTGTCCGCCGGCTCGATCGGCGCGCTGCTGAGCGTCAACTGCGCAGCGACCTCCGCGAGCTCGCCGGTCGAACCTCCCGTCGGTGCCTCGACGATCGCCCTCACTGGATGGGACCCGTACTGCCAGGAGTGGCCCGTCGACGCGTCGGCGTCCGCGGCACACGGCGTCGAGCCCGGCGTGCCGGTGCTCGTCGTGGCCGGCGAGCTGGATCCGATCACTCCGGCGACGACGTCTCGGCGTCTGGCCGACACCTGGGGGGCCACCTTGGTCGAGGTGCCCCGCGCAGGACACACACCGATGCTCGTCGACCCCTGCGCGAGAGCGGTGCTCCGCTCGTTCCTGGCGGATCCCGACGCGGTCGACACCGCCTGTGTCAGCCGCCTGGCGCCGACCCCGTTCGCCTGACATCACCCGAGCGTCGTCTCGAGAGTTGAGCGAAGCCCTTGCACAATGGTGTGTGAGACACACTATAATGAGTCGCACATGGCCCCGACCGACCGATCGCCCTCGTCCGCCGATCAGGACGCCGCCCTGGACACGCACCTCCAGGAGCTCCGCCGCGGCACCGTCGTGCTCGCCTGCCTGCGGGTCCTGCGCTCCCCCGGCTACGGCTACGCGCTGCTCGAGTCGCTCGAGTCCGCCGGCTTCGAGGTCCAGGGCAACACGCTCTACCCGTTGCTGCGCCGACTCGAGTCGCAAGGACTGCTCGAGAGCGACTGGAACACCGACGAGTCCAGGCCTCGCAAGTTCTACCGGACCACCCGCGCCGGCGAGGCGGTCGCCACGGCGCTGCTGGCGGACTGGGCACGGCTCGACGACGCCATCGGGGCGCTCGGCGACGCCCCGACTCCCGAGGAAGGAGACCCCTCATGATCACATCCACGCTGACCGACCGCTACGTCGACGTGGCGATGCGCGGCATCGCTCCCGAGGACCGTGCGGATCTCGAGCTCGAACTCCGCGGCCTCATCGAGGACGCGATCGATGCTCGCCTGGACGACGGTGCCGTCGACCGCGACGAGGCCGAGTCGGCCGCGCTGGTCGAGCTCGGTGACCCGTCCCTGCTCGCCGAGAAGTACCGGGGTCGACCGACCTACGTCATCGGGCCGGCGTACTTCCACCAGTGGCGAGCACTGCTCAAGGTCCTGCTCACAGTGCTCGTCCCGCTCCTGGCCCTGCTCGCCGGATTCGGTGCCGCGACCGACGGAGACGGGGTCGCCGACGTCGTCGGTGCCGCGGTGGGGGCCGGCATCTCGATCGCGGTCCAGGTGGCCTTCTGGACGACGCTGGTCTTCGCCCTGATCGAACGGGCGCAGCCCGAGCCCGGCACCGAGGACCGACGGGAGTGGAGCCCCGCCGACCTGCCCGAGGTGGTCGACGGTTCGGTGACCGCCGGCGACACGGCGATGACCGTCGTGGTGTCGGCGCTCACGATCGCCGCCATGTTCTGGCAGCGCGGCTCGACCTGGTTGACCGATGGCGGCGCTCCGGTCCCGATCCTGGATCCGGACAACTGGACGCTGTGGTGGCCGCTGCTGATCGTGCTCCTCGTCGTCGAGGCGGTGCTCGCCGTCCTCGCGTTCCGACGTCGTCGATGGACCCCGGTGCTGTTCTGCCAGTACGCCGCGGTGCAGGTGGCCTTCGCCGCGACCGTGCTCGCGCTCATCGCGAACGACGGGTTCCTCAACCCCGAGTTCGTCGCCCTGCTCGACTGGGGCGACGTCGACGACCCGTCCACGATCCTGAACGCCACGATCGCCATCGGCGTCGTCGCGGTCACGGTGTGGGACCTGGTCGACACGGGGCTCGCCCTGCGGCGCTCCCGCCGCTGAGCTAGGCGGCCGGTGGCGTCCGGCCGGTGACGCCCGAGTAGATCAGCCGTGCCATCGTCGCCCTGGTGGCCTCCCGAGAGATGCCCGCCGCCTCCATGCCGAACTGGTGCGCGGCGACGTGGGCCAGCATCGACACGAGCACCGCGGCGGTCGCCTCGGGGTCGAGCTCGGGTGGGGCGATGCCGATCGACTGCTGGTCGGCGATCACCTGGGTGGCCGCCACGGTGAACTTGTTGAGCAGCTGGGTGCGGCATCCCCGGAACCGCTGGTCGCCCTCGAGCGCGGCGAGGTCGATGACCGCCATCAGTGCGGAGTGATCGGCCCAGAACTCGAGGAACGACGTCGAGATCGCCTCGCACGCCTCGTAACCCGCACGTCCCTCCCAGTTGGCCTCGCGCATCGGGCGCGTCAGCCGCTCGCCGCCCTCGCCGACGAGGCCGTCGGCGAGTGCCAGCAGCGCGGACTCGGCATCGGGGAAGTACTGGTAGAAGGTCGCCGGCGAGGTCCCGGCCTCTCGAGCGATGTCGACGACCTTGAGGTCGCGGTACGACGTCGTCTCGAGCAGCACGCTGGTCTGCTCGAGCAGCCGCTGGCGCGTGGCCATGCCACGGCGCCCCGGCACCCGACCGTCCACCGCACGCAGGTCCGACGAGGTGTCGTCGGCCGCGTCCGCCGAGGGCGGGACTGAGGGGGTGTCAGGACTCGTCACGGCCCCGAAACTACCGAGTCAGAAGATCTTCGACAGGATCCAGACGAACACCGCGGTCGCAGCGATCGTCGTGACCACCAACATGACGAGGCTGAACACCGCGACGGCCACCGTCGCGAACAGCACGCCGAGGCTCGATCGACGGGTCGCCCGCCGGTCGGCGAGGTCCTTCTCGATCAGCTTCACGTTGCGCATGTTCGACTTGAAGACCATGTCGAACACCACTCCGCCGAAGGGGACCATGCCGGCGACGGTCTCGTAGCCGACGTTGAGCAGCATCCGCAGCGTCGTCGGGATGGTCACCCCGGCGGCCACGCCCGCGAGCACGATCGACATCGACATCACGAAGCCGGCCACGTCACCGGCGACGGGGACCATCGCGATGACGCCGTCGACACCGATGTGACGCCCGTTGGTCCCGGGGATGGGGATCGAGTCGTCGAGGAACCAGGCGAAGCGCCGCATCCACTCAGGGACGGGACGCGAGTTCGGGACGTCCTTGCCGCGGCTGTGGCGGATGTCGTGCAGGGCCTGACTGGCCGCCGGACCGAAGCCCTTCTCACGGGGGACCAGGTCGGTGCCCGTCTCGTCGCTCCCGTGCACCGGCTCACCGGTCGGGGGCGGGTACGTGGGTGTGCCCGGTGCGCTCGGCGGCGCGCCGGTTGCGCCCGGCCCGGGCGGGGGCGGCGGAGGAGGTGGGGGCGGCCCGTCGCGGTAGACCTCCCGACCCTCGATGGGCCCGACCTCTCGGGGCTCGGCGTTCACGCCGAACAGTCTCTACGCGATGAAGCGATCCGCGTAGGCGCGGATCATCTCTTCGGCCCGATCGATCTCAGGTGCGGCGATGCCGCCGTTGAACCACGACGAGGTGAGGATCGTCGTGACGCCCGCGGCCTCGAGCTCCTCGAGCACGTCGGGCTTCGGTGCCACCAGCGGCGAGCAGATGATCTCGAACGGGCGGTCGGCCGTGCCGGCGTCCTCGCGTGCCTGGCGGATCGACTCGCAGTGGGCGAACACCTCGGGCAGCTCGTAGTGCATGCCGAGCCATCCGTCGCCGATGCGTGCCGCGCGTCGGAAGGCGAGCTCGGAGTGGCCGCCGACGTAGATCGGCACCGGTGCGGGAGGCGCAGGGCGCATCTCGACGGGGCCGAAGTCGTAGAACTCGCCGTGGTGCTCGACCCACCCGCCGGACCAGAGCTGACGCATGACCTCGACCATCTCGTCCATGCGTGCGCCGCGCTTCGCGAAGGGTTGTTCGAGCAGCTCGAACTCCTCGCGCATCCAGCCGGCACCGATGCCGAGTCCGACGCGACCGTTCGAGAGGAACGCCGCGGTGCCGACGGCCTTGGCGACCACGAACGGGTTGCGCGCCGGCAGCACGTACACGTTGGTGACGAACTTGAGCCTCGTGGTGACCGCGGCCATCCCACCGATCGCGACCCACGCATCCGGCCAGGACTCGTCGGAGTCGAACAGCGGCGTCCCGTCGGGTGTGTACGGGTACTTCGAGTCCAGGTCCTGGGGGAACACCGCGTGGTCGGACACCGCGACGGAGTCGAAGCCGACGTCCTCGCAGAGCTTCGCCAGCCGGTTCCAGTGCTCCGGGCGAGCCCCGATCAGACCGTGGCAGAACTTCATCGCAGTGTTCCTTCCGCGCGTTCGCGCAACTCGAACTTGAGCACCTTCCCGCTGGCGTTCAACGGCAGCTCGTCGACGACCTCGACGTACTTGGGTGCCTTGTAGTTGGCCATGTTCGCCTTCGACCAGGCGACGACGTCGGCCGGGTCCGGAGTGGTGCCGTGGGTGGGCAGCACGAAGGCGTAGCCGACCTCTCCCATGCGTTCGTCGGGCACGCCGACCACCGCGGCCTGTGCCACGTCGGGGTGCCCGAGCAGCAGGCGCTCGATCTCGGCGGGGTAGGCGTTGAAGCCGCCGACGATGAACATGTCCTTCTTGCGGTCCGTGATCGTCAGGTAGCCGTCGTCGGTCATGACGCCGACGTCACCCGTGCGCAGCCAGCCGTCGGAGGTGAGTGTCTCGGCGGTCTGCTCGGGGGCGTTGAAGTAGCCGGACATCACGTTGTACCCACGCACCCAGACCTCGCCGGCCTCGCCCGCGGGCAGTACGGCGCCGTCGTCGTCGACGACCTGGATCTCGACGCCGGGGAAGGCCCGACCCGACGTCGTCGAGATCGTCTCGGCGGAGTCCTCCTGGCGACAGATCGTGGCGCAGCCCGATGCCTCGGTCATGCCGTAGGCGGTCACGACGGTCGAGAATCCGAGGCGCTCACGCATCTGCTCGACGAGCTCGACCGGGACCGGCGCGGCACCGGTCACCGCGAGTCGCAGCGTCCGGGTGCGCTCCGGATCGAAGCCCGGGTGGTTGAGCAGCGTCTGGTAGATCGTCGGCGGCCCGGGGATGACGCTGATGCGCTCGTCCTCGATCAGACCGGCGACGGCGTCGAGGTCGAACGTCGCCATCGGCACCAGCGTGGCGCCGGTCATGAACGCCGCGA
>JAFAFN010000352.1 GCA_023423475.1 Actinomycetes bacterium
CGGATGACGCCGGCGAGGATGCCCAGCGCACCGAACATCGGCCCGGCGTGGATGCCGACCGAGGGGTGCTCGGGGATGCCGGGGAAGCCGTTCTCGTCGTACTCCGGCTTCACCAGGCCGGCCCACGTGTCGTACGCAATGCCGTGGCTGGGCAGCTCGGCGTACGGGCCGGTCATGCCGTAGCCGGAGATCGTGCAGAACACGATCTTCGGGTTCAGCAGCTTGAGGTCGTCGAAGCCGAGGCCGAGCCGGGCGAGCGCACCCGGGCGCATCGCCTCGATGACGGCATCCGCGTCCTTGACCAGGTCGCGGAACACGTCCTTGCCCTCATCGGAGCGGAGGTCGAGCGTGATCGACTTCTTGCCGCGGTTGATGTGCCAGTGCAGCAACGACGACTCGTTGATGATCGGCCAGGTCATCTGGCGCACGTAGTCGCCCTGGGGCGACTCGACCTTGATCACCTGCGCGCCCAGGTCCGCCAGGTGCAGACCCACTGCGGCGGGGCCCAGCAGCGAGACCTCGATGACACGCAACCCTGCGAGCGGACCCACGCCCTTGCTCGACTCACTCATGCTGACAGCTCCCTACGACTCGTCCGTGCGACCCAGTATCTGACGGGTCGTCAGATAGTAGGGCAGCAACGCTCGCGAGCACCCAAGGGAGCCAACGACCCGCGGCGTCACAGCACCCAGGGCCCGCCATCGACGCCGCGCTTCCAGCCGGATGCCGCGAGCGTGCCGCCGTCGACGTGCACGGTCGTGCCGGTCACGAAGCTGCTCATCGGCCCGGCCAGCCAGATCACCGCCCCCGCCACGTCGTCGACGTGTCCGACCTCGGGCCACGGCGTCATGGCCCACTGCGTCGCGGACATCGCGCCGGAGTCGTCCGCCAGCCCGGCGTCACCGGGGGTCGGGATCATGTCGGGAGCGATCGCGTTCACGCGGATGCGGTCCTCCGCGAGCTCGAGGGCGAGCGTGCGGGTCAGGTTGGCGACCCCGGCCTTCATCGCCGAGTAGATCCCGAACCCCGGTCCGGCACGGTGCGCCTCGACCGAGGTGATGTTCACGATGGACGAGCCGCCGGGCACCCCCGCTCCTGCTCGCAACAGCGGCAGGCACGCCCGTGTCACGTCCGCGACCTGGGTGAAGTTCTCGGCGATCAGCGCGGTTTGTCCCCCGCTGCTGAGCGAGTCGAAGTCCGCGTGGAAGCCTCCGCCCGCGTTGTTGACGAGCAGGTGCAGCTCGCTCCACTCGGGCTCGAGGCCCGACACCCACTCGGCCACCGCCGCGGTGTCGCGCACGTCGAGCACCGCAGGCCGGGCGGAGCCACCGATCGACCCGATCTCGGCGACGGTCTCGGCGAGGCCCTCGGCGAGCTTGTCGCACAGGGCGAGCTCGACGCCGAACCGGGCGAGCGCGAGCGCAGTGGCCTTGCCGATGCCCTGGGCCGCGCCCGTCACGAGCGCTCGTCGACCCCCCAGCCGGATCGTCTCCGGTGACAGGGGCGTGCGGTCGTCGTCGCTGGTGCTCACCGCGGCGAACCTACCCGCGGCACCGATGGACCGGCGGCCGAGCTGTCGTACGATCGGCGCCGTGCTCGGAGCCATCGCCCGCGAAGCCGCCGCCCGCTTCGGCGACCGTCCGGTCGTCGTCGCACCCGACGGCATGCTGACCTACGGCGAGCTGAACACTGCGGCCGACTCGCTCGCGATCGGACTCATGGAACGGGGCGTGCACGCCGGCGACGTGGTCGCGCTGGTGCTGCCCTCGGGCGGCGAGTGGCTCATCGCCGCGGTGGCCTGCGCCCGACTCGGTGCGGTCGCCGCGGGCGTGAGCACGGCGATCACCCCGGCCGAGCGCGGCGAGCTGGTCGCGACGGTGGCGCCCCGCCTGGTGCTCGCCGGGCCCGACCTGGTCGACGGACTCCCGCTGCGGGCGAGGATCGAGGTGCTCGCCGCCGGCGGCCGGGGCGCGGAGCTCGCGATCCCCGGCACGGAACGAGGTCGAGCCTCGGTGCCCGACCCTGCACCCGACGACGACCGACCCGCCGCGATCTGCTTCACCTCCGGCACCACCGGACGGGCGAAGGCGGCGCTGTACCGGGAGGGGCAGCTGCGGGCGATCCAGCGGATCGACCTCGGCCCGGACGCCGAGACGACGTGGGACGGCGGCTCCTCGATGCTGGCCTCGACGCAGTTCGCCCACATCGGCATGACCGGCAAGCTGCCCTGGTACCTCCGCCTCGGGGCCACGCTGCACGTGATGGAGCGGTGGCGAGCGGACGACGCGCTCCGACTGGTCGCCGAGCACCGCATGCCGACCATCGGGTGCGTCGCACCGCAGCTCGCGCTCATGCTGCGCTCCGAGCTGGTCGACGAGCTCGACCTGTCCTGTGTCCGTGCGATCATCGCCGGCGGGGCGGCGTCACCACCCGCGCTGGTGGTCGAGGCACGCGACCGGCTCGGAGCGGACTACTCGATCCGCTACTCCTCCACCGAGTCCGGCGGCGTCGGGCTCGGCACCGCGTTCGGGGCGCCGGACCACGAGGCGCTGCACACGATCGGCACACCACGACCGGGGGTCGAGGTCCGCATCGCGGACGAGCACGACGAGCCCGTGCCGACCGGCACGGTGGGCGAGCTCCAGCTGCGCTCCGGCGCGGTCATGGACAGCTACTGGAACGACGCGGCAGCGACCGCCGCGGCGCTCACCGACGACCGCTGGCTGCGGACCGGTGACCTGGCGAGCGTCGACGAGGACGGGCTCGTGACGCTGTCGGGCCGACGCACCGAGATGTACATCCGCGGCGGGTACAACGTGTTCCCCTCCGAGGTCGAAGCGGTCCTGGTCGCCCACCCGGCCGTGCGGGACGTGGTCGTGGTCCCGGCGCAGCACGACGTCATGGGCGAGGTCGGGGTCGCACTCGTCGTTCCGGCAGATCCACACCGGCCGCCGACGCTCGCCGAGCTGCGCGACCACGGTGCCGCCACCCTGGCGCGGCACAAGCTGCCCGAGGCGTTCGCGCTCATCGATGCCGTCCCGCTGACGACCGCGCAGAAGGTCGACCGGCGAGCCGCTGCGGAGCTGCTCGCCGGCGCGACCGCTGCCCCGGGCGAGCAGGTGCTCGAGCTGCGCCGACCCGGGTCGGCGACCGAGTCCGGCTGATCGTTCAGCTCGGCGTCCGCTGCGCCGATAGGGAGCGGTGGACGAAACGCTGCTCCTGCTCCTGACCGCCGCGCTCGGCATCGTGGTCGGCTGGGCCATCACGGTGCCGGTCCACCGCTACAAGGAGCAGCGCCCGATGAGCCCGCGTGACATCGCGGCCGAGGTCGGCTCGGCGGACCACCCCGCACCGGTGATCCGGGCCACCTACCGGGAGGCCCGCTGCCCGAGCTGCCACCACTGCTACCGGGGCCGCGACGTGCCACCGGTGCTGAGCTGGTTCCGGGGCTGTCCGGAGTGCGGCACCTCGCTGCCCTTCACGGTGCCGCTGGTCCAGGTCGGCGTGCCCGTCGCGATGGTGCTGACGACGATGGCCCTCGGCGAGACGTGGGTGGTCCTGCCGTATCTCTTCTTCGTCGCCGTGCTCGCCGCCATCTCGACGATCGACCTGCGCATCTGGCTCATCCCCTACTGGATGCCCTGGGCGGGCACCGCGATCGGCCTGGCGCTGATCGGCGCGGTGTCGATCGGGATCGGCGAACCCGGGTCGATCCTCACCGCGGTCGGCGGTGCGGTCGCGGCATTCGTGTTCTTCTTCGTCCTGTTCCTCGCCGCGCCGGGCAAGCTCGGCTTCGGCGACGTCCGACTGTCGTTGCTGCTCGGGCTCTTCCTGTCGTGGCTCAACCCGATGCTGCTCGTCTACGGCCTGCTCTTCGGCAGCCTGGCCGGCCTCGCGATGGGCGTCGCCGCGGTCATCGCCCGCAAGGGCAGCCGCTTCCCCTTCGGCCCGGGTCTGGCCGTCGGTGCTCTGCTCGCCGTCTGGTTCAGCCAACCGATCCTCGGCACGCTCGGCTGAGCCGGCCGGTCACTCGGGGCAGCCGGTCACCCGAGCCGGTCAGCCGCCAGAGGTCGGGGCCGTCGTCGTCGTGACCGCGGTCGTCGTGGTGTCACCGGTCGCAGCTTCAGCCGCGTAGAGACCGGTGAGGGTCGGCACCAGGTCCTCCATCACCCGGTCGAGGCACTTCACGCTGAGGTGCACGCCGTCGCCGGCGAAGCAGCGAGCGGTCGAACCGTCCGACAGCGTGATGTACTC
>JAFAFN010000379.1 GCA_023423475.1 Actinomycetes bacterium
CGTCCTTGCGGTACGCCTTGATCGTCTGGCGGCTCAGGATCTTGGACCCGATGGCCGCCTGGATCGGCACGTCGAACTGCTGACGTGGGATCAGCTCCTTGAGCTTGTCGGCCATCTTCTTGCCGTAGTCGTAGGCCTTGTCCTTGTGGATGATCGAGCTGAACGCGTCGACCGGTTCGCCGGCGATCAGGATGTCGACCTTCACCAGGTTGCCCGGCTCGTAGCCGATCGGCTCGTAGTCGAGGCTGGCGTAGCCCTGCGAACGGCTCTTCATCTGGTCGAAGAAGTCGGTCACGACCTCGCCGAGGGGCATCTTGTACTGGATCTCGAGACGTTCCGGCGACAGGTACTCCATCTTGATCATCTCACCGCGACGCCCCTGGCACAGCTCCATGAGCGTGCCGGTGAAGTTCGACGGCGTGATGACGGTGACCTTCAGGAACGGTTCGAGCACCCGGTCGATCGCCGAGGCGTCGGGCAGGTCGGCCGGGTTGTCGATCGCCAGCTCGACGCCGTCGGACCGGATGATCTTGTACTCGACCGACGGTGCGGTCGCGATGAGGTTCAGGTCGTACTCGCGCTCGAGGCGCTCCCGCACGATCTCCATGTGCAACAGGCCGAGGAACCCGCAGCGGAACCCGAAGCCTAGCGCACCCGAGGTCTCGGGTTCGTAGGTGAACGAGCTGTCGTTCAGGCGCAGCTTCTCGAGCGACTCACGCAGGTCCTCGAACTCGTCGCCCTCGACCGGGTAGAGACCGCAGAAGACCATGGGCTTCGGGTCCTGGTAGCCGTCGAGCGGGGCGCTCGCCGCCCGCCCCGCCTCGGTGACGGTCTCACCCGAGCGGGCCTCGCCCACGTCCTTGATGCCGGCGATCAGGTAGCCCACCTCGCCGGGACCCAGCGAGGCGACGGGCGTGTTGTCGGGTCGACGCACGCCGACCTCGAGCGCCTCGTAGTTCGAGCCCGCCTGCATGAAGCGCAGCTTGGAACCGGTGCGCAGGTTGCCGTTGACCACGCGGATCGAGCTGACCACGCCGCGGTACTGGTCGAAGTGCGAGTCGAAGATCAGCCCCTGCAGCGGTGCGCTGTCGTCGCCCTTCGGCGCCGGGATCCGCTCGACGACTGCGTCGAGCACGTCGGCGACACCCTCGCCGGTCTTGGCCGAGATCCGCAGGATCTGGTCCGCCGGGATGCCCAGCACCTGCTCGATCTCTGCCGCGTAGGTGTCGGGATCGGCGGCCGGCAGGTCGATCTTGTTCAGCACCGCCACCATCTCGAGGTCGTTCTCGAGCGCCAGGTAGCAGTTGGCGAGCGTCTGGGCCTCGATGCCCTGGGACGCGTCGACGACCAGGATCACGCCCTCGCACGCGGCGAGCGAACGGGAGACCTCGTAGCCGAAGTCGACGTGACCGGGCGTATCGATCAGGTTGATGACGTGGCCGGCGTGGTCGAGGCGCACCGACTGCAACTTGATCGTGATGCCGCGCTCGCGCTCGATGTCCATCGAATCGAGGTACTGCGCCCGCATCTCGCGGGGGTCGACGGCGCCGCAGATCTCGAGCATCCGGTCGGCGAGCGTCGACTTGCCGTGGTCGATGTGGGCGATGATGGAGATGTTGCGGAGGAGCTGCAGATCGGTCACGTTGCCTGACATTCTGCCCGCGCCACGCGGCGGCGCCAGCATCGGGAGCGATCCGGACCTGACGTCGCCGGAACGACCGGCTATCCTCGAACGGCCGACGTGACCCGTCGCGTCCACAGGTCCGGGCCGCTCAGGTCCACCATCCAGGCCCACCCCTCATCCAGGATCGAACAGAGAACTCATTTCCATGGCGAACATCAAGAGCCAGATCAAGCGCAACCGCACCAACGAGGCCGCTCGCGAGCGCAACAAGGCCGTGCGCTCCGCGGTGAAGACCCGGACGAAGCACGCCGAGCGGGCGATCGCCGAGGGTGCCGACAACGCCGCCGAGCTCACCACCGCAGCGATCAAGTCGATCGACAAGGCAGCGACCAAGGGCGTCTTCCACAAGAACGCCGCGGCTCGCCGCAAGGCCCGCCTCATGCGGGACCTGAACGCTGCCAACGCCTGAGCGTTCCAGTTCGTCGATCGATGCCGCTCCCTCGTGGGGCGGCATCGTCGCGTCCGGCTCCCTCTACCTCCGGCGTCTGCCGGCTCCATCTACCTCCGGCGTCTGCCGGAGCCGGCGCTGAGCGCGGCGAGACGTGCGACGAGGGTCTCGATGACCGCCTGAGCGTCCTGAGCCGTGCGACCTCGCAGGTCGGCGTCCGCCGCGGCCAACAGGACCGTCGCCCGGGCGACCTTGGCGCTGCCGAGACGACGCCCCTGCTCCATCGCCTTCTTCGCAGGGAAGCTCGACCCCTTCATCCCCAGCAGCGAGGCGGCCGACTTGTCGTCCCGCACGCCGCTGCCGTCGAGTCGCAGCATCCGCTCCACGTGGGTCTGCAGCGTGACCATGATCTGGAGCGGGTGACGTGCCCCGCCGGCCAGCATGCGCTGCAGGTTCGACACGGCCCTGGCGACGTCGCCGGCGTCGATGGCATCGGTGAGGTCCCACGGCGGGACCGCACCGGCGTCGCCCAGGTACGGCTCGATGTCGTCGGCACCCAACTCCGCTTCGCCGAAGGTCGCCTCGAGCACGGTGAGGATCCCGCCGAGTCGTCCGACGTCGTCGCCGATGCGATCCACGAGCGCACGGCGGGCATCAGGGGCGAGGCTGACCGGCGACTGGGCCAACTGCGCGTCGAGCCACATCGAGCGCCCCTTGCCGCTGGGCACGCCCAGGTCGTGCACCTCTCCCCCGGCACCGGCGATCGCGTCGGCGAGCTTCTTCGGCACGGGGTTCTTGGTCGCACTCGGCGCGACCGGTCGTTCCCACGCCACGACCATGACCGCGTCGGGTGACGGGTGCTCGAGGTACTCGAGCAGCGGCCCGATGTCCTTCGCGCCGAACCGCCCGGCGTTGCGTGCCACCACGATCCGGTCCCCGAACATCGACAACGTCGTCGCGGCCATGACGACCTGACCGAGCTCGTAGTCGTCGCCGTGGAACTCGTCGAGCACCTCGTTGCGGTCGGCGTCGCCGA
>JAFAFN010000553.1 GCA_023423475.1 Actinomycetes bacterium
GTTGCCCGATGCGCACGTCCAGGCCTTCGGCAACACCTCACCGCAGCTCAGCTGGTCAGGTGCACCTGACGAGACCAAGAGCTACGTCATCTCGTGCTACGACCCGGATGCGCCGACACCGTCGGGCTTCTGGCACTGGACCCTCGTCGACGTGCCGGCATCGGTGACCTCGCTGGCCACGGGCGCCGGCGCCGGGACCGACCTGCCCGAGGGTTCGTTCCACATCCGCAACGACGCCAGCTCCAAGGACTACTTCGGTGCGGCACCGCCCGAGGGCGACCAGGTGCACCGCTACTACTTCGCCGTGCACGCCGTCCGGGACGAGACCCTCGGGGTGGACGACGATGCCAGCGCCGCCGTCGTGGCGTTCAACCTCGCGTTCAAGGCGGTCGCCCGCGGCCTGCTGGTCGCGACGTACCAGCACTGAGCCGCTCAGCCCCAGGGTGGGGTGTCGTCACCGAGGTGTGACAGGACGACGGCGAGTGCCTCGTCACCGTCGCGCAGCCGGTCCGCCCGGTTCTCCTCGAGGACCCAGCGCAGGATCCTGCCGAGCTCCGGGCCGGGTTCGACCCCGGCAGCCATCAGCTGGTCGCCGTTCACCGACGGGCGCTCGGCGCGCCGGGCGTCCTGGGACGCCACGAACTCCTCGTGCGCGGTGAGGCCGTCGACGGACTGGTGGACCCTCCGGTGCACTTCGGCGTGGCGCGAGGTCACGTCCGAGTGCGCCAGGCGGATCGCCCGGTCCCAGTTGTCACCGGCATCGAGGCGCAGCCGACGCACGCTCGCATCGGTCCAGTCGGTGTCGTAGGACTGGGCCCGAGCCGCTGCGGTGATGGTCGTGACGACGTCCTCGGTCAGCTGCTCGTCGAAGCCGAGTGCGGCGAAGCGGCGGCGGAGCAGCCGGATGCCGGTCGCCTCGTGGTGGTGGAAGGTGACCTTGCCACCCTCGAAGCGTCGGGTCGCCGGCTTGCCGATGTCGTGGCACAGCGCGGCCAGGCGGGTCACCAGGTCCGCATCGGGCCCGGTCTGGGACACGACGGTGACCGTGTGGGCGAAATTGTCCTTGTGTCGGTCCGCCGCGTCGTCGGACAGCGTCTTGAGCGCCCAGACCTCAGGTAGCTGCTCACGTCCCTCGTCGCTCGCGAGGAAGTCCGCCAGCGCGTCGCGGTCGCCGGTCTGCAGCACCTCGACGAGGCGTTCCCTGAACTGCATCGGTCCTGCTCTGCTCCAGCTGTGTCATCGAACGGGTGGCGACCGTCGGTGGGCGGCCGTCGAGTGGTGGCCCGCCATCGTAGAGTCCGCAGTCGTGGGCCCCACCAGAGCGGCCCGTCGGCGACGATGACGAGACGTCGCCGGCACGGATCGACGAGGAGCACCGATGGCCATCTGCACGCACCTGGACGCGATCGCCGTGGTGGAGCCGTCCGACGACGGCTGCCACGAGTGCCTCCAGACCGGAGGTTCGTGGGTCCACCTGCGGATGTGCCAGCAGTGCGGGCACGTCGGCTGCTGCGACAACTCGCCGGGCCGACACGCGACCGGTCACTTCCTCCTGTCGGAGCACCCGATCATCCAGTCCTTCGAGCCGGGCGAGGAGTGGTTCTGGTGCTACGTCGACGAGAAGGGCTTCGAGCTCGACGGCCCACCGTCGCCCTCCCACAGCTGAATCCGGGGGCACACCTGACCATCCGGAGGTTCACAGCTGACCACCCGGGGGCACAGCTGAGGCCTCAACGGGCGAGCAGTGCGCCCACGCGCTCGGTGGGTCCTGCCAGGTCGAACCCGTGCGCGGCCACCCAGTCGTCGTCGCAGTAGGTGTCGCGGTAGCGCTCGCCACCGTCGCAGATGAGCGAGACCACCGAACCGGTTCCACCCCGGGACCTGAGCTCCTCGATGAGGCACATCGCCCCCCAGAGGTTCGTCCCGGTGGAGCCTCCGACGTCGAGTCCGGACGCCGCGTGCAGCGCCCGCATCGCGGCGATGGATTCGGCGTCGTGCACCCGGAGCATCCGGTCGATCACGCTCGGCACGAACGACGGCTCGACCACGGGCCGACCGATGCCCTCGATCACCGAGCGGGACTCGCCCCGAGCCCCTCGGTCGCCCGTCACCCACGACTCGAAGAACGCGGACCCGATCGGGTCCACGACCGCCAGCCGCGTGTCGTGGCGGCGGAACCGGAGGTAGCGACCGATGGTCGCCGAGGTCCCGCCGGTGCCGGCGCCCACGACGATCCACGTCGGGACCGGGTGGGGCTCCTCTCGCAGCTGACCGAAGATCGACTCGGCGATGTTGTTGTTGCCCCGCCAGTCGGTGGCCCGCTCGGCATGGGTGAACTGGTCCATGTAGTGACCGCCGGTCGACTCGGCGATCCGGCGGGCCTCGCCCACGGCATCGGCGGGGTCCTCGACGAAGCGGCAGTTGCCGCCCTGACGCTCGATCAGCTCGACCTTCTCGGCGCTGGTGCCCGCGGGCATGACGGCGATGAACTCGAGGTCGAGCATGCGGGCGAAGTACGCCTCGGAGACCGCCGTGGAACCCGACGACGCCTCGACGACGGTCGTTCCCTCACGGATCCAGCCGTTCGCCAGGCCGTACAGGAACAGCGACCGAGCCAACCGGTGCTTGAGCGAGCCGGTCGGATGGGCGGACTCGTCCTTCAGGTAGAGCTCGATGCCCGGTGCATCCGCCAAGCGGACCTGGAGCAGGTGGGTGTCCGCCGAGCGAGCGGACTCGGCCTCGACCCTGCGGATCGCCTCGTCGCTCCAGCGTCGTGCGTCGGGGTCGGATCGATCGACGTCGTGTGGGTTGGCTCCGCCGAGATCCATCGAATGCAGGCTACGGGGTGTCCCGCGGTGACCGCGCGAGTGCCTCGAGCGCGTCGGCGACCGCGGCGAGGTCGTGTCCGGCGAGCGGGTCGCCGACGAGGCGGGCGATGTCGGCACCGTGCACCCTGGCGGCCTCGGAGAGTCGGGACGCGCCGAGCTCGGACAGCTCCACCAGCACGGTTCGCCGATCGTCGGGGTCATCGGAGCGCACGACCGACCCGGCGTCGACGAGGCGACCGACAAGCCGGGTGACCGTCGGACGGGTGATCAGCACCTGCTCTGCGAGCTCGCCCATGCGCATCGGCCGACCCCCGCGTTGCAACTGATGGAGCACGTCGTACTCGTCGAGATCCATGCCGCCGCGCTGACGGAGCTCGTCGTCCATCGACGCGGTGAGGCGCCGATGGGCGACGAGCAACGCGGACCAGACCCGCATGACCTCCGGATCCGGCCGATCCGATCCGGTCGAGGCACTCATGCAGTGACCCAGATGAGCACCTCGGCGCCCTCGGGCCCGGCGGTGAGCCGGGGTTCGCCGGCGGCGACGAGGCGGACGGCGTCGCCCTCGCCGAGCGGACCCGCTCCTTCCAGGTCGACCTGGCCCCGAGCCACGAAGAGGTGCACGTGTCGACCGTCGGGCACGTCGACGACCTCGTCGGGCCGGAGACGACCGCCCCACAGCACGGCGCCGCCCTGGCGGATCGAGATGGCGGCGTCGTGGCCCTGGCCGGAGGCGATCGGCTGGAGCCCACCGGCGTCGAGCTGGGCGTTGATGTCCATCTGCTCGTAGCCGGGATCGATCGACTCGGTGTCGGGCAGGACCCACATCTGCACGAAGTGCACGTCCTCGGTGGCCGACGGGTTCATCTCGGAGTGCCAGATCCCGCGTCCGGCGCTCATGCGCTGGGCGAGCCCCGGGTACAGCTCGCCGTGGTTGCCCTCGGAGTCCTTGTGCTCGAGCCGACCCGAGAGGACCCAGGTGATGATCTCCATGTCGCGGTGCGGGTGGGTGTCGAACCCGGACCCGGCGGCGACCCGGTCGTCGTTCGACACGAGCAGGAGGCCGTGGTTCGTGTTGTCGGGGTCGTAGTGCGGGCCGAAGCTGAAGCTGTGGCTGCTGTCGAGCCAACCGATCCTGGTGCGTGGTCGGTCGGCTGCACGTCGGATGTCGATGAGGTCGCTCATTGGTGTCTCCTCTTCGGAGGTCGGCCCCGGCGGCCGTCCACCTCCCTCAACCCTGTTCATCTGGAACTATTCCATTCGGACAGAGGGGCTCGGCGGTGTCTCACCCCGTCGGGGTGGTTCTCCCTCAGCTGCTCGGTGCGGGCGCCGACAGGGAGTAGACAGGATTCGCAAGGGATCGGCGCCCCCACACCGGGGTCGACGTGTGAGGGAGCGAGACGTGCAGGACGACGAGACCACGGGAGCACCCGACGAGGGTGCCGCCGGCGACCAAGCACCTGACGAGGTCGTGCCGGACGAGCTCGAACGACTCCGCGCCGAGAACGAGGCCTTGCGACAGCAGGTGGACGCGGACGTCGCCGCGGGCCACGAGGTCCGCTCGCACCGGCGTCGTGCGTTCACCTCGGTGGTCTTCGTCGTCATCGGCGCGCTGCTCCTCCCGATGGCGGCAGCGACCCTGTGGACCCGCAACCAGCTGCTCGACACGGATCGCTACGTCCGCACCGTCGAGCCACTCGCCTCGGACCCGGTGGTCACCTCGGCGCTCTCGGCGCGGATCACCTCGGCGGTCACGAAGGAGCTCGACATCAAGTCGCTCGCCGCCGAAGCGCTCCCCGAGAAGGCCGCCTTCCTCGCCGCGCCGATCGCGTCGGGTGCCGAGAACCTGATCCACCAGGCCGCCAACCGGATCGTCGACAGCGAGCAGTTCCGGACGCTGTGGGTCGAGGCCAACCGCCGCGGGCACGATGCGCTGGTCGCCGTCGTCACCGGCAAGGACGGCAAGGTCGTCTCGACCAAGGACGGCAAGGTCATCATCTCGCTCGGTCCCGTGGTGAAGGAGGTGCTCGACGCCGTCGACCGGCAGTTCGGCATCGACATCTCGTCGCGCATCCCGACCGACCGCATCAACGTCGACTTCGAGATCATCGACTCACGGCAGCTCGCACAGGCCCAGTCCTACGTCCGCCTGCTCGATCGTGTGTCGTGGTTCAGCGTCCTGCTGGCACTCGGGTTCCTGGCCGCCGCGGTCGCCGTGGCGCCGAACCGTCGCAAGGGGGTCCTGAGGGTCGGTCTCGGCGTCACGATCTCGATGTTCCTCACGTTGGTCGCCCTCGCCTTCGCCCGTGACGTCTACCTCGCCAACCTGCCCGAGGCGGTGCAGCGGGCGGACGCCGCGGCGGTGATCTACGACACGCTGCTGCGCTACTTCGTCCAGACGCTGCGGGTCCTGCTCGCACTCGGCGTCGTGCTGCTCGCCGCCGCATGGCTGGTCGGACCCTCGTCGGTCGCACGTCGGCTCAGAGGTTGGTGGGACGCGGCCCTCGGTCGCGGCGCGACCGGCATCGGCGACAACGTGGACCTTGGTCCCGTGCCCGCGTTCGTCGCCCGGCACCTGGGAGTGCTCCGAGCGGTGATCCTGATCGCCGCAGCCTTCACGCTGGTCGTCTGGAACCTGCCCACGGGCAAGGTCGTCGTCGTGATCGCGCTCTGCACGCTCATCCCGCTGGCCCTGGTCCAGCTGCTCGCCGGTGCCGGTCGCACGGCCGAGGCCGCCGCACTCGACGCTGCCGAGGGCGGCCCGGAGCAGGCGGCCGAGGAAGCAGCTGCATCGACGTGACCGTCGCCGTCGTCGGTGGCGGCCCGGCAGGGATGATCGCCGCCGAGCGCCTCGCGGAGGCAGGGCTCGACGTCGTGCTGTTCGAGGCGAACGCCGCACTGGGTCGCAAGTTCCTCGTGGCGGGTCGTGGTGGCCTGAACCTCACCCACAGCGAAGGCATCGAGCCGTTCCTCACCCGCTACGGCGACGCGGCTGCGGTGCTCGAGCCGTACCTGCGGGCCTTCGACGCCGATGCGCTCGTGGCGTGGTGCGAGGGACTCGATCAGCCCACGTT
>JAFAFN010000559.1 GCA_023423475.1 Actinomycetes bacterium
GACGAGGAGTCGGTCGAGGGCGACGAGCTGCGGTTGCGCTGGGCGATGCAGGCCATCGACGCGGTGGCCAGGACCCCGATCCCGGACTCGGTGCTGCTCGCCCGCTACGCCACCATCGGCGGAGTCGCCTCGGCCCGCCTGCGCGACCACTCCGAGGCACGTCGGCTCTTCACCCTGGCCCGCAAGGCCGAGCCAGGCACGCTCAAGCACTGGGCCCGCTGGGCCGTCGCCTGCGTGGGCTTCGTGTCCGACCGTGTCTGGGAGCCGGCGCACGCCGCCGAGGAACAGCCCGCGCCCGAGCCGGTCGAGGCCTGAGCGGACCGATAGGCTCGCCGTCCCGGCAGGAGAGGCGACGATGAGCACAGGTTCCGGATCGATCACCCAGACCGCCGCAGCGGGCGCGCTCGAGGCGGTGAAGCTCTACGGCGAGGGCGACACCGAGATCCGCGCGCTCGACGGGGTGACCGTCAGCTTCGAACGCAGCCGCTTCACCGCCATCATGGGACCGTCCGGTTCCGGCAAGTCGACGCTCATGCACTGCCTCGCGGGGCTCGACCGGCTGAGCTCGGGTCGGACGTTCATCGGCGACACCTACCTCGACACGCTCAACGACGCCCAGCTCACCGAGCTGCGTCGCGACCGCATCGGCTTCATCTTCCAGGCGTTCAACCTGATCCCGACCCTTTCGGCGCTCGAGAACATCACCCTGCCCATGGACCTCGCCGGCCGGAAGCCCGACGCCGGGTGGATGGATCAGGTGATCGACACCGTGGGCCTGCGCCCGCGCCTGAGCCACCGACCCAGCGAGCTCTCGGGCGGACAGCAGCAGCGCGTCGCGGTGGCACGTGCGTTGGCGAGCCAGCCCCAGATCGTCTTCGCGGACGAGCCCACCGGCAACCTCGACTCCCGCTCGGGTGCGGACCTGCTCGACTTCATGCGCCACGCGGTGAGCGACCTCGGTCAGACGATCGTGATGGTGACCCACGACCCGAGCGCCGCGGCGCACGCGGATCGGGTCGTGTTCCTCGCCGACGGACAGATCCGCGACGAGATGATCGAGCCCACTGCGACGCGGGTGCTCGACCTGATGAAGCAGCTCGGGGACTGAACTCGCCGTGTTCCGGGTCGCGCTGAAGGACCTGCTCGCCCGCAAGCGGCGACTCTTCACCACGGGCATCGCGGTCATGTTGGGCATCGCCTTCCTGAGCGGCACCCAGGTGCTCTCGTCGGTGCTGAACGACTCGATCGACTCACTGATCAGCGACGTCTACGAGGGCTACGACGCAGTGGTCCGCTCCCCCGACGCCGACTCCGTCGGCTTCGGTCAGGCCATCCGCACCCCGGTGCCGGCGTCGACGGTCGACGAGGTCACCGCCGTCGACGGCGTGCGCGTCGCCGAGGGCGTCGTCGAGACGACCACTGCGCAGCTCGTCGGTTCCGACGGCGAGGTCGTCGGCTCCGACTTCGGCCCACCCACGATCGTCAGCAACTGGCTCGAGGACGAGACCCTGCGCATCGGACGGCTGACCGAGGGGCGCGGGCCGACCGACGACGGCGAGATCGCGCTCGACTTCTCCACGGCCGAGGCGGGCGGTTACGAGGTCGGCGACGAGGTCACCGTCGGCGCCGGCGAGGGCACCGAGCGCTTCGAGCTGGTCGGCCTCGTCGGACTCGGCGACGACGGGACCCGTTCCAGCGGGGCGAAGGTGCTCGTCTTCACCACGGCCGAGGCGCAGCGACTCGGTCAGATGCCCGACCAGTTCAGCTACGTCGCCGTCGCTGCCGACGAGGGTGTCGACCAGGCGCAGCTGACCAGCTACCTCGCCGGGGCCCTGCCCGAGTACCAGATCCTCACCGGCGAGCAGTTCACCGCCGAGAGCGCGGACGCCATCTCGCAGTTCGTCGACATCCTCACGACGTTCGTCTCGGTCTTCGGCTGGGTCGCCATCGTCGTGGCGTGCTTCATCATCTACAACACCTTCTCGATCCTGGTGGCGCAGCGCACGCGGGAGACGGCGCTGCTGCGGGCGATCGGCGCGAGGCGGCGCCAGGTGCTGAGCGCGACGCTGATCGAGGCGGTGATCGTCGGGCTCGTCGCCTCGATCGTCGGCATGGTCGTCGGCGTGCTGCTCGCATGGGGCATGAAGTGGCTCATGGGCAACTTCTTCAGCGTGCAGCCCGGTCTGCCCCCGCTGACCGGCTCCGCCGTCGTGCTCGCCCTGGTCATCGGCATCGGCGTGTCGGTGCTCTCCAGCCTGGTGCCGGCGTGGCGCTCGACGCGGGTGCCGCCCATCGCGGCGCTCTCCGACGTGGCGATCGACCGCAGCGACATGTCGAGGGCACGAGTCGTGTGGGGCGCGATCACCCTGCTGCTCGGCGCGGCGCTCATCGGCCTGGGGCTGGGCGACATCGGCCCGAGCCCACTCTTCGAGCTGGGTGCGGGCGCGTTCCTCGTCCTGGTGACGCTCGCGCTCATCCTCGGACCGCTCATCGCGGCACCCGTGAGCCGGTTGCTCGCCAAGCCCTTCTCGATCGGTGGACGGGTCACCGGCCGGATCGCCGGTGAGAACGCCGCCCGCAACCCGAAGCGCACCGCGGCGACCGCGGCGGCCCTGACCATCGGCGTGACCCTGGTGTCGCTGATCGCCATCCTGGCCAGCTCGGTGAAGACCAGCGTCGACGACGCGATCAACTCCTCGATCGCCGCCGACTACGTGGTGAGCGCCGGGACCTTCGCCTTCGGCGTCGGCATCCCACCGGAGCGCGTCGAGCAGATCGCCGGGCTCGACGACGTGGCCGCGGCGAGCCCCGTGCGCTTCGCACCCGTGCGGCTCATCGACGCCTACGCCCAGAAGAAGGCGGCCGAGCGTCCCACCGCGACGACCCTGCCCGCCGGCGCACCTGCGGGGGTCGAGGACCAGGCACCCGACGGTCAGGACGACTTCGCGCTCGGCATCGACCCGACGACGTTCTTCGACCTGATCGACTTCGGCGAGCTCGACGGCTCACCCGAGGACCTCGGAGCCGGCACGTTCGCCACGGTCCGCCGCGTCGCCGAGGAGCGGGGCTGGCAGCGCGGCGACCTGATCCCCTTCTACTTCGCGCGCACCGGCGTCCAGGAGCTGCGCCTCGAGGTCATCGCCGAGACCGACGTCGGCCAGGGCAGCTACCTCCTCCCCTTCGAGACCTTCGAACCGAACGTGCAGCCGATGTTCGACCTCGACGTCGTGGTCTACGTCGAGGCCGCCGACGGCGCCGACCTGACCGCGCTCCGCTCGCAGCTCGAGTCCATCGTCGAGGACCTGCCCAAGGTCGAGGTCCAGGACCTGTCGCAGTACGCCGAGGCGCAGACCGGACCGATCGACATGTTCCTCAACATCATCTACGCCCTGCTCGGACTGGCCGTGGTCATCGCGCTGATCGGCATCGCGAACACGCTCTCGCTGTCGATCATGGAGCGCACCCGCGAGCTCGGTCTGCTGCGCGCCGTGGGCATGTCCCGGCCGCAGCTGCGCAACAGCGTGCTGATCGAATCCACGATCATCGCCGTGCTCGGCACGCTGATCGGGCTCGTGCTCGGCATCGGTTTCTCGTACGCGCTCTCGGTGCGGCTGTCCGCCGACAACCCCGAGCTGTTCAAGTTCCACCTGCCGATCGGGCACCTGGTCGCCATCGTCGTGATCGCCGCGCTCGCCGGTGTGGTCGCGGCGATCATCCCGGCATGGCGGGCCTCACGGCTCGACGTGCTGACGGCGATCTCGTCGACCTGACGCCGCAGTCCCCCGACTCCCCAACAC
>JAFAFN010000575.1 GCA_023423475.1 Actinomycetes bacterium
GCTGCGGCCTCGGCGGGTGAGGATGCTTCGGTGACCTCGGCCTCGAGCACCTCGACCGCCGGCAGGGACGCCACCGCGTCGTCGCCGAAGCGATCGGGGAACGCCTCGGGCAAGCGCGGGACCAGCGAGGGGAACTCGAGGAACTTGAAGAGCTCGAGCACCTCGTCGGTGTCGACGTCGCCCTGGACGAGGTCGTCGGGGGTCACGTCGAGGGGCACGTCGCGGACCAGCGTCATCATCTCGACGTTGGTGCGGGCCTGCTGCTCGTTGGCGGAGAGGTTCTCGCGCAGCTTCGGGGTCTGCTCGTCGACGTGGTCGAAGATGCCGTCGAGGCCGCCGTACTTGTTGATCAGCTTGGCCGCGGTCTTCTCGCCCACGCCGGGCACGCCGGGCAGGTTGTCGGAGGGGTCCCCACGGAGCGCGGCGTACGACACGTACTGGTCGGGACGGACCCCCGTGCGCTCGAGGATGCCGGCCTCGTCGTAGAAGGCATAGTCCGACACCCCGCGCTTGTTGTACAGCACCCGGATGTGGGGATCCCTGACCAGCTGGTAGCTGTCGCGGTCGCCGGTCACGATGATGACGTCGTCGCCGGCCGCCTCGGCCTGCACGGCGAGGGTCGCGATGACGTCGTCGGCCTCGTAGCCCGGCTGGGTGACCACCGGGAGCCCGAAGGTGTCGACGACCTGGCGGACGAGGCCCATCTGCTGACGGAGGATGTCGGGGGTGGCGTCCCGGTTGGCCTTGTAGGTGTCGACCTTCTCGTGGCGGAAGGTCTTCTGGGGCAGGTCGAAGGTGACCATGATGCGGTCCGGACGGTGGTCGCGGACCAGGTTGAGCAGCATCGAGGTGAACCCGAACACCGCGTTGGTGACCTGACCGGATGCCGTCGCCATGTCGGTCGGCAGGGCGAAGAACGCCCGATAGGTCAGCGAGTTCCCGTCGATCAGCATCAGCGTCGCCACGGCGCCGACAGTACAACCGGCGAGGGACACCGCCGGCCTGGGACGACGTCCCGCCGACGACGGGACGAGGCGCTATGGAGCGAGCGTGCCGGCAAGCACCTCGTCGGCGATGACCTTCATCTGACGACGTGACGACATCGCGTGCTGCTGGAGGAAGACGAACGCGTCCTGCTCCGCGAGACCGTGGCGGTCCATCAGGACGCCCTTGGCTCGGTCGAGCAGCTTGCGGGTCTCGAGGCGCTCCTCGGCGTCGACGATCTGCTCGAGCAGGGCCCGCTCGGCACGGAACCGGGCGATGGCGACCTCGATCGCAGGTGCCAGGTCGTGCCGCTCGAAGGGCTTCACGACGTAGCCGTGCACGCCGGCGTCGCTCGCCTCCTCGATGAGCTCCCGCTGGGAGAAGGCGGTGACCAGCACGACGGCGGAGAGGTGCTCGGCGTTGATCTCGCGGGCGGCGGAGATCCCGTCGAGTCCGGGCATCTTGATGTCGAGCAGCGCCACGTCGGGCTGGTGCTCACGCACGAGGGTGACGGCTTCGTCACCGCGGCCGCACTCGGCGACCACCTCGTAGCCCTCTTCCTCCAGGAGCTCCCGGAGGTCCATCCGGATGATGGCCTCGTCTTCTGCCACGAC
The DNA here is from genome assembly GCA_023423475.1 of Actinomycetes bacterium. Lineage (GTDB taxonomy): Bacteria > Actinomycetota > Acidimicrobiia > Acidimicrobiales > Microtrichaceae > JAFAFN01. Next base: position 1,599 of record JAFAFN010000575.1, read on the forward strand.
GACTCTGGTCGGCACCGTTGCCTTCCTCGTTCCTCTGCTGTCGGTCCCGGGGACCTCGATCACCGGTGGCTCGATCCACCACTTGAGGAGTCGAGTGTAGGCGGGCGATGTTGCCAACGGGTTTCCGGTCCGGCGCGGCGACGTTTCGCCCCGGGCTGGGTCTCAGCGGCGCTTCGCGGAGAGCTTGTCGAGCAACTCGTCCTGTTCGGCCTCGAGCCGGGCGATCGAGCGGATCAGGTCCTCTCGGTGGCGCGCCATGGCGCTCGAGGTGCGCTCGGCGTCACGGTGCTCCTCGTCCGCGAGCGGTGTCTCCGAGACCATCGCGCGGATGCGCGAGTCGTCGGTGATGTCCGCGAGGTGCTCCAGCTGCTCGTTGGTGATGGTCAGCTCCTCGCGCAGCGACGCGACACGCCGACCGACCGCACGGAGACGACGTTCGACGAGGAAGGACACGTCGCCATCCTACGGCTGGGGCACACTGCGGAGATGAGCACGTCGGATGGACGAGACGGGGTCGATGTCTGGAACGTGGCCGACGCGTGGACCGGCACCGACGGTCGACGCCACGAGGTCACCCCCGACACCAGGGCCGCGCTGCACCGCGCCCAGGGTGCCCTCGAGCACCCGGACGGACCTCCTCCGCCGCCACCGCTCTGGTTCGTGCATCCCGGCGAGCGACACCGGTTCTGGTCGCCGTGCGCCATCGAGCTCGACGACGGCGGTCGGATCGACCCGGCCGACGAGCTCGACCCGGAGCTGCCCCTCGGCGCACACCGCCTGGTGCCCGACGACGGAGGACCTGTCACCTCGCTGTTCGTCGTACCCGAACGGCTGCCGGGGCCGGGCCGCTGCTGGGGCTGGTCGACCCAGCTCTACGCCGCTCGGTCGCAGCGCAGCTGGGGACACGGCGATCTCAGCGACCTGGCACACCTCGCCGGCTGGGCCGCCGACGGCGGTGCGGCTCTGCTCGCACACAACCCGATCGGTGCCACGG
>JAFAFN010000584.1 GCA_023423475.1 Actinomycetes bacterium
GTGCTGGGTCGCGCTGTTCGAGGGTCCCGACCGTCCCGACGGCGACTTCCTGGTGCTGCAGATCAAGCAGGCCCAGGCGTCGGTGCTCGAGCCGTACGCCGGGGCGTCGACCTACCCCCACGCTGGCGAGCGGGTCGTGGTCGGACAGCGCCTCACCCAGGCGGCGAGCGACATGTTCCTCGGCTGGTGCACCGGTCCGCGCACGGGACACCACTACTACGTGCGCCAGCTCTGGGACGTGAAGGGGCAGAGCGACGTCATGGTGATGGACGCCTCGAACCTCGAGTACTACGGCGCGCTGTGCGGCTGGGCGCTCGCGAGGGCACATGCCCGCACCGGCGACCCGGCGCAGCTCATGGGCTACCTGGGCGACGCGGACAACGTCGACCGGGCGATCACCGAGTTCGCCGAGGCGTACGCGACCACGAACGCCGAGGACCACCAGCGCCTGCTCGACGCGATCGCATCGGGTCGCGTCGAGTCGCTCCTCCCGCCGCGCTGACCCGACGTCGACTTCGGGGTGGTCGCCCAGATCTGACAACCTGTCAGATGTGAAGCTCGGAGACATCGTGAACGAGGGCGCGCTGCCCGACGGCAAGCCACTCGACGGGGTCCGCATCCTCGCTGCCGAGCAGATGCAGGCACTCCCCTTCGCCACGCAGCTGCTCGCTCGCCTCGGGGCCGAGGTGGTCAAGGTCGAACATCCCGTCGCCGGCGAGTCGGGTCGTGGCGCGCTGCCGGCGATGGACGACCCCGAGGGCCGTCGCGTCGGCGCGACGTTCCTCCGGAACAACCTGAACAAGCGGTCGGTCGGACTCGACCTCAAGTCGCCGAAGGGCCGGGAGCTGTTCCTCGAGCTCGCCGGCAACTTCGATGTCGTCGCCGAGAACTTCAAGGCCGGGACGATGGACCGGCTCGGGCTCGGCTACGAGACGATCGCCGCACGGCACCCCGAGCTGATCTACGTGTCGGTCTCCGGGTTCGGCAACCTGGGTGACTCGCCGTACCGAGCGTGGCCGGCGTACGCGATGGTGCCCGAGGCCATGTCGGGGCTCTACGAGTACGCCCGCCGCGGCGACGAGCCGCCCCGTGTGATCCCCGCGGGCGCGCTCGGCGACATCAGCTCGGCGCTGTTCACCGTGATCGGCATCCAGGCGGCCCTGCGCCACCGCGAGCGCACGGGCAAGGGACAGCTCGTCGACGTGGCGATGCTCGACTCGATGATCGCCATGACCGACGTGATCACCAACTTCTACTCACTCGGGGTCCGGGACAACACCCTCGAGGGCATCATGACCGGCTTCATGTCGAAGGACGGCTGGTTCGCGGTGCAGGTCGTGCGTGAGCACCAGTTCGAGAAGCTCGCCGAGCTGGTCGATCGGCCCGACTGGCTCACCGACGAGCGCCTCTCGACGCGGCGTGGGTGGGCCGACGAGCTCGAGACGCTCATCCGCCCGGCGGTCGAGGCGTGGGCTGCGTCGATGACTCGACTCGAGGTGTGCGACGCACTCGGCACCGCCGGCATCCCCGCCGGCCCCGTGCACACGCCCGAGGAGGTCATCGCCGACGAGCACGTCGAGAAGCGCAACATGCTCGTCGAGATGGACCGCGTCGACGGGGTCGACGAGCCCGTGCTCATCCCGGGCAATCCGGTGAAGCTCTCCGGCATGGCCGAAGGTCCCGAGACCAGGGTGCCGTGGGTGGGAGAGCACACCGAGGACGTCCTGCGTGCCGAGCTGTCGCTCTCCGACGGCGAGTTGGACGAACTGCGCGACACCGGCGTCATCAACTGATCGAGGGCGGCCCGGCCAAAAGGAAATGTGCCGTGGGAATGCCGCTCACGCAGCAGTCCCACGGCACATTCCGGTTCCCAGCCGAAGGGGTGGTCCAGCCGAAGGGGTGAGATCAGGCGGCGTCGAGCACCGCGGCAGCGATGAGCTCCTCGCAACGACGGGTGTCGTTCCAGGTGATCTGGAGCTGCTTGGCACGGCGGAAGTAGAGCTGGATCTCGTACTCGAGGGTGAAGCCCACACCGCCGAAGATCTGCTGCGCCATCGCGGTGGTGTCGCGGTAGGACTTCGTCGCGAACGACTTGGCCATCGGGGCGAGGCTGGCGAGCGAGTTGCCCTTCGAGTGCGCCCACGCCGCCTCGTAGGTCAGCATCTTGGCGCCGTCGAGCTCGGTCTTCGCGTCGGCCATGTTGTGTGCGAGCGCCTGGAACGCACCCAGCGGCTTGTCGAACTGCTCGCGGTCCTTGGAGTACTGCACGGTGATGTCGAGCGAGTGCTCGGTGCCCCCGGTGGCGAGCGCCGCGGTGAGGATCATGACGTCCTCCATCACCGACTCCCAGGTGGCCCAGCCGCCGCCGGCGTCGCCGATGCGATCCGCTGCAGTGACCGCGACCCCGTCGAGCACGACGTCGTACTGGGTGTCCGAGCTGATCGACATCTGCTGGGTGAGGGTGACACCCGCGGCGTTCGGGTCGACCAGGAACAGGTCGACCTCACCCGGCTCGTCGCCGGTGCGTGCGAGCACGACGAGGCGGTCCGCCGACGAGGCGAAGAGCACGTGGCGCTTCGTGCCCGAGATCGTGAAGCCGTCACCGGCGGCCTCGGCGCGGACCTGCACACCCGCGGGCCCGAAGCCGTTCTCGGGCTCGAGCCATGCCGGGGTCAGGATGACCTCGCCCTTGGCGATGCGGGGCAGCCACTCGTCCTTCTGCGACTCGGTCCCGGCGCGCACGATCGCACCGGCCGAGGCGACGCAGCTGACCAGGTGCGGCGTCGGTGCGAGCGACTTGCCGAGCTCCTCGTAGACGATGACGCCCTCGAGCATCGACATCTCGGAGCCGCCGTACTGCGCGGGCAGCAGCAGACCGAGCAGGTCGAGCTCGGCGAGCTGGGCCCAGAGATCCGTCGAGTAGCCGACCGGGTCGTCCTCGAGCGCCCTGATCGCCTCGTTGTCGGCGTACTGGGCGAGCAGGCCGCGGACCATGTCGCGCAGCATGTCCTGTTCTTCGGTGAAGTCGAGGTTCAGCATCGTGTTCTCTCCGTTGTGCAGGTCAGATCGGTGGGTCGAGTGGGGTGAGCAGTCGCTCAGGGCTGCCAGCGGTCACCGCGACGGGACCACGGGTTGTCGTCGGGCGAGGTGGGCACCGCGACGCGCACCTCGCAGGTCGAGGCAATGCGGTCCGGCGTCGTGCCGGCGTCGGGCGACACGACGGTGAGCGCCACGTCGAGCGACACCCAGGCACACCCGGTGTCGTCGGTCGTGACGTCGGTGACCGAGGCGGTGAACACCATGCGGTCACCGGGGAAGACGGACGTCTTCATGCGGAACTTCATGCGGCCGAGGCGGGCGCGGGGCCCGGCCCAGTCGGTCACGTAGCGCTCGAACCAGGCGGCCTGGTTCGGCGTGTTGAGGAAGATGTCCTGCACGCCGTTGCGCTCGGTGGCGAACTTGAAGTCGTGGTGCATCGGCCGCCAGTCGCGGCTGGCGAGTGCGCCGAGCACGACGGTGGTCGGGGTGACCTCGACGGCCAGCTCGGGCAACGCGTCACCGACGGCGACGCCGCCGGACAGGATCGGGGCTGCTGCGGTCATCACTCACCACCTCCGCGTCGGTAGCCGAAGCCGGTGTAGGACTCGACACCGACGACCTCGTCACGCTGGTTGCGGAACTCGACGTCGATCACCCAGAAGCGACCCGCTCCGAGCTTCGTGGTCTTGGGACCCGAGACCGACTTGAGCACCTGGGAGTTCGAGATCACGTCCCCGGGACGCACCGGCTCGTGGAAGATCATCGTGTTGTCGGTCATCACCGCCTCGGGCAGACCGAAGATCTCCTTCAGGTCGAAGTGGACCTTCAGGGCCACCTGCTCGCCCTCGGCGCCCGGCTC
>JAFAFN010000592.1 GCA_023423475.1 Actinomycetes bacterium
TCGACCCAGCCCTCTGCGGCGACGGTCGAGGTCGCCGATCCCTCAGGGGGTGTGAGGATGGAACCCGACCGTGCAGCCGGGAAGTACGAGTGGAGCTCGGCCGACCCGCCGGCGAGCGATGCCGGAAGGTTGCAGGCGGCCACCGCACCGGTGCCGCGCACCCGGCCGAACAGCGCGTCCTCGGGTGGCGGCTGGTCGGCCCGGAACGTCGCCCACGTGACGACGCAGCCGGTCTGCTCGGCCTCCCGACACAACGGCACCTCTGCGAAGTCCCCTCCGACGTCCTCGCCCGCGGGTACCGCGACGGACGTCCCCGCGAGGTACGCCGCGACAAGACGGTCGCGGACCTCGGCGTCCGGATCGATCTCGTCGCGGATCAGCCCGCGCAGCACACCGGCGCCCTGGGAGTGACCGATGAGGACGACTCCTCGGCCGTCGTTGTCGTTCGCCATGTAGTGGGCGAAGGCATCGCGGACATCGGCCTCGCCGGGGCTCTGCGTCCCCGGTGCTGTCGTCGTGGTGCCGCCGCCGAGTCCGGCAGCGAGACCTGCCAGGGTGCGCTGGCGGTAGACCGGAGCGAACACGCGGCAGACCTCGCCGAGCCGGGCCGCCTGGTTCTGGGTGACGAACCGCTCGGCGTCACCCGGCACACGATCGGAGATCGGCTCGGGGTCCGTCGAGATCGTCGGGTAGACGTAGAAGCAGTCGATGGGCGCGTCGGGATCGGACTGCCACGGCTGCTCGGTCAGCGACCCGTCGGCAGCGACGCTGGTGGCGTCGAGGCCCCCGTCGCAGACGTCGTCCTGATCGGGCCGGCAGATCCAATTGGCTGCATCTGCGTACACCTCGCTGTGGTGTCCCTCGTAGCGCGCGGGAACGGGCAGCGGGACCGCGGTCGTCGTCGTGGAAGCCGTCGTCGAGCTCGAGTCGGCGCCGCCGCCGTCGCTACCGGTGCAGGCGGTGGCGGCGAGCGCCACGACGAGAACGCAACAGGCGGTCAGGCTCCGGAGGCTCATCCGATCGAAACTAGACGGCCGTGACTCGTCGCCGTCCGTACGATCGGCACGTGACCAGCTCGTCGTCCGACGTCCCCGAACTGCGAACCGAGCGGCTGCTGCTGCGAGGCTGGCGTGACGAAGACCTGGGGCCGTTCGCCGCGCTCAACGCCGACCCGGTGGTGATGGAGCACTTCCCTGCGCCGCTGACCCGTGCGGAGTCCGATGCGTTCGTGGGCATCGTGCAGCAGCGGTGGCGAGAGGGCGACCCGTCCTGGTGGGCGGTCGAGGTGATCGACGGCCCACCGTTCATCGGATTCGTCGGGCTGTCCGTGGTCCGATTCGACGCGCCGTTCACGCCCGCGGTCGAGGTCGGATGGCGACTCGCTCGCGAGCACTGGGGCCGGGGCTACGCACCCGAGGCCGCCACCGCAGCGATCGCGCACGGCATCGACGAGCTCGGACTGGACGAGATCGTGTCGTTCACCGTGCCTGCCAACACCAACTCGCGACGGGTGATGGAGAAGGTGGGCATGCGGCACGACCCGACCGGCGACTTCCTGCACCCCGCGCTGCCGGACGGGCACGAGCTCGGACCTCACGTGCTCTACCGGTTCAACCCGGACTGACGAACGGCAGGCCGCTGCTCGAGCCCCAGCCGCCGCCGGTGATGCTCTTCCACGTTCCGTCATCTGGAGCGAGGACGGCGATCGTCGCTCCGTCGGCGCCGAGCACCGTGACCCCCGTGGGGAAGGTCTCGCCCTCTTCCACGTGAGCGAAGAGTCGGCGCTCCCCACCCACGAGCTCGGGCTGCTCCACGGTGCCGTCGGGCAGCTCCAGCTGGACCGACGCCGCGGTCGACGGCAGCTCGCCGACGAAGAGCAAGCCTCCCTCCTCGAGCGTCATCACGCTGAGCTGGCCGAGCTCGGAGCACTCACCGGAGGACCCGCCGCCGCTGCGCATCTCGCCAGCGTTCGTGCGCAGCATGACCGTCGACTCGCACGTCACCACCTCACGGCCGGCCATCGAGATCGTCCCCAGCTGAACCTCGGCCGTGAACGCTCCCCCGGGCACCCGACCCGACACCACGGCGGTGGGGTTCGCCGAGCGAGGCTCCGGCGGCGTCGAGCCGACCTGTTCGGTCAGCACGCTCCATCTGGTGGCGTCGACCGGCTCCAGCATCTTCAGCGCGCCGTGCAGCTCGCCGCCGTCCAACCCGATGCCCTGCAGCAGGGCCGTGGTCGCCCCCACCGTCCGGACACCGAGGATGACGGCGTTGCCTCCATAGTTCGGGATCAGTGCCGCGCCCTCGGTCGAACCACCGATGCTCGCCCGCAGCAGCAACTCGAGATCCGGGTCCGCCGCGTAGGACGTGACCCGCAGCGACCGCAGGTCGTCGGTCCACTGCGACGAAGATGCCCATCGCACCGACGGAGCCGGGGCCGGTACGGACCAACCCGCGGCGAGCTCGGCGACGTCCAGCCGACCGGTCGCCACGAGCGCCAGATCGGTCGCTGCGCCGAGCCCGGTGGTCTCCAGTTCGATGCGCCCATCGCGCTCGGTACCCGACACCGTCGCGCTCGCGACCAACTGCGTGAGATCCGCGTCGTCCACCCCACTCGACAGCAGGCCTCCGGTTCGACGCTCCTGGTTGAGCTGCTCGACCTCGACGTCGGTCCATGCCGTGTCGGTGCCGTGAGGATCGAACGACTCCGGGGCGATGCCCGAGTTCTCGGAGCCCTGGTGCAGCAGCGCGAGCACCCACGGGCCGTCGAACGGGTCGTCGAGCGCCGGATCGGCGTACAGCGCCGCGAAACCTGGCGACGAGCCGCCGTACTCCTCGACATATGCCTCGGCGCGCTCGGGATCGACGACCTCGACCGGCGACAGGCCGGACAGCGCCGGGATGTCGTCGGGCGGCAGCACTGCAGGTCCGGCGTCGACCAACGCGACACCGTCGCCACCCGGGTCCACCGCAGTCTCGGCCGCCGGTCCGGGTTCGTCACCGCACGCCACGAGACCCAGCGCAGCCACGACCACGGCGGCGCCCACCCTCAACCTTCTTCCCCTCATGCCGTTGCACGCTATGCGCAACGACCGCGCGAGATGCCGCGCCGGGGAATCACCTTTCGACTTCCCCGGTTACCGCTGGGTAACGTTGTCGAACCGTTTGTTCGCTGGACCGTGTCCCGATCCTGGGTGGTCCTCTAGGGGAGGTGGACCATGGCTGGTTCCGTCATTCTGTCCGGTGCTCGCACTCCGATCGGGAAGCTGTCCGGCGCACTCGCCGGCTTCAGCGCCGTCGACCTGGGAGCGATCGCCATCAAGGAAGCGCTCGTGCGTGCCGGTGTCGCACCCGAGGCCGTCGACTACGTCTTCATGGGCCAGGTGCTCCAGGGCGGCGCCGGCCAGATGCCGGCCCGTCAGGCGTCGGTCGCCGCAGGCATCCCGATGAGCGTTCCCTCGACGCTGATCAACAAGGTCTGCCTGTCGGGCATCAACACGATCATGCTCGCCGACCTGCTCATCCAGTCCGGCCAGGCCGACATCGTCGTCGCCGGCGGCATGGAGTCCATGACCAACGCGCCGTACGTCCTCCCGGACGCCCGCGCCGGCATGCGCATGGGCGACAAGAAGGTCGTCGACCTGATGATCCACGACGGCCTCTGGTGCGCACTCGAGAGCCAGCACATGGGCTCCGGCACCGAGAAGTACGCCGCGTCGGCGAACATCGACCGCGAGTCGCAGGACGATCTGGCCGCCAAGTCGCACCAGCGTGCGGCCCGCGCCCAAAAGGACGGCCTGTTCGACAACGAGATCGTCAACGTCGAGATCCCCCAGCGCAAGGGGGACCCCGTGCTGTTCTCGGTGGACGAGGGTGTCCGCGGTGAGACCAGCGCCGAGTCGCTCGGTGGCCTCCGCCCCGCCTTCGACAAGTCCGGCAACATCACCGCCGGCAACGCCTCGCAGATCTCCGACGGCGGCGCCGCGGTGATCGTCGCATCGAAGGCCGCTGCGGAGCGCCTCGGTGGCAACCCGCTCGGCGAGATCGTCGGCGCCGGCTCCGTCGCCGGTCCGGACCCGTCCCTGCTGACCCAGCCCTCGCGTGCGATCAAGAAGGCGCTCGACCAGGCCGGCAAGTCCGTGTCCGACGTCGCGCTCTTCGAGCTCAACGAGGCCTTCGCCGCAGTGGGCATCGCCTCGATGGCCGACCTCGGCATCAGCGACGACATCGTCAACGTCAACGGTGGCGCCATCTCGCTGGGTCACCCCATCGGCATGTCGGGCACCCGCGTCGTGCTCACGCTGCTCAACGAGCTGCAGCGTCGTGGCGGCGGACTCGGCGCAGCTGCGCTGTGCGGTGGTGGCGGCCAGGGCGACGCCCTGCTCGTCCAGACCATCTGATCCATCCCGCCGTCGTCGAGACGACGAGTTCTTCTTCCGAGCGCTGTGGTCGCTGAGCGACCACAGCGCTCGACTTTTTCGGGAAGGGAGGTGCGGTCAGCCGTTGCGGTCGCGGGAGCGGTCGAGCGGGACGACCGCTTCGACCTCGACCTCGACCTTCCAGCGCGGGTCGAGCAGCGCGGCCACCACGACGGTCGTGTTCGCGGGCAGCGCTTCGGCCATGTACTCGCCGTGCACGGCGCCGATGGCCTCGAAGTCACCGGTGTCGACGAGGTACATGCGCGACCGCACGACGTCGCGCAGCGTCGCGCCGACCGTGGCGAGCGCGTCGTCGATGATCTCGAAGCATCGCCGCGCCTGCGCGGCGGGATCCGCGTCGACGCTGCCGTCGGGCCACTTCGGTGCGGTGCCGGCGACGAAGACCCGGTCCCCCACCCGCACGGCGCGGCTGTAGCCGACGGTCAGCTCCCACGGGGATCCGGACGAGGCACGTTGGCGGTCTTCCATGGCCGGCAAGCTACCGGCGCCGGCCGCCCGTCAGGCTGATTCGGTTCCGACGACCCGACGACCCTCGAGCGCACGACCCAGGGTCAGCTCGTCCGCGTATTCCAGGTCGCCGCCGACGGGCAGTCCGCTGGCGATGCGCGAGACGGTGAGACCCGGGACCTCGAGCACGCGGGTCAGGTACAGCGCGGTCGCCTCGCCCTCGAGGTTCGGGTTGGTGCAGAGGATGACCTCGGTGATGCCCTCGGCTCCGACCCTGGCGATCAGCTCACGGATGCGCAGCTGGTCAGGGCCGACCCCCTGCAGGTGGTCGATGGCTCCCTGCAGCACGTGGTAGCGGCCCTTGAACTCGCGGGTGCGCTCGATCGCCACGACGTCGCGCGGCTCCTCGACGACGCACAGCAGGTGCTCGTCACGGCGAGGGTCGCTGCAGATGCCGCAGAGCGGCCCCTCGGAGATGTTGAAGCAGCGCTCGCAGAAGCTGACCTTCTCCTTCACCTCGACGATCGCCCGGGCGAGGCGGTTCGCCTCCTGGGTGTCGACCTTCAGCAGGTGGAACGCGACACGCTGGGCCGACTTCGGGCCGATGCCGGGCAGACGTCCGAGGCAGTCGATGAGCTCCTGGACCGCCGCGCCATAGGCGGTGGCCACTCAGGACCCGCCGAGCAGACCGTCGAGGCCGCCACCGCCGAGCATGCCGTCGAGTCCACCGAGGCCTCCGAGCGGGTCGGCCTGTGCTTGGAGCGCAGCGACCTGGTCGTGCGCGTCCTGCCACGCGGCGAGGATCAGGTCCTCGAGCATGGATGGGTCCTCCGCATCGACGGCTCCCGGGTCGATGTCGACACCGACGAGGTGCAGGTGGCCGTTGAGGGTCACCTTGACCACCCCGCCACCGGCGGAGCCCTCGACCTGCGACGCCGCGAGCTGCGCCTGCGCGTCCGCGACCTGCTGCTGCATGTCCTGGGCCATCTGCAGCATCGAGCCGAAGTCGAAACCTGCGGCACCGGGAGCCGTGGGTCCGCCCATGCCCTCGGGCAGCAGCTCGGCGTCGAGCGCCTGCGGCAGTTCGTCGTCGTGTTCGCTCATGATCGCACCTCGTCCTCGCTGATCAGTGTTGCTCCGGGGAACGCCGCGGTCAGCCGGTCGATGCCGGTCGCCGCGACGTCCGCGTTCTCGAGCTCGTGGATGTCGACCCGCAGCTCTTCGTCGTCGTCCTCGTCCGGCTCATCGGCCGGTGCCGCGTTCCGCGGCGCCGCCCCCGACGGGTCGGGGCGACCTCCGGCGGGTCGTCGCTGCACGGGTGGCGGGCCACCGGGGCGAAGATCGGCAGCGTCGCCGTCCTCGACCAGCCGCACCGAGACCGAGGTGCCGAAGTGGTCCGACAGCATGGACTCGACCTCGGCCACCTTGGGGCGAGCACGGTCGATCGGCACGCCGAGCGCGAGGGCGTACACGACGGTGTCGCCCTCGACGTCCACGACCTGGCCGGCATCGAAGAAGGCCTTGGCCATGCCCTTGAGGTGCTGCTGCAGCAGCTTTGGGAAGACCTCGGTGACGGCAGCCAGGTCGAGCGCACCGGGCGCGGCAGGAGCCGGCACCGACTCGGGAGCGGCGGGCGCCGCATCGGCGGGTTCGGCAGGTGACTCGGCGACCGTCGGCTCGGGAGCGGTGCTCGCC
>JAFAFN010000035.1 GCA_023423475.1 Actinomycetes bacterium
GCATCATCAGCTCGAGCGCGACCACCACGTGGGCGAGCTCGTCGCGGGTCGCCGCCGCGGGCAGCGCGTCGCGCACGTCGGTCGCGGCCCACGGCTCGATCGTCCGGACGTCGGGCACGTCGTGCAGCGAGAACCGGGTGACGACCGCTTCGAGCAGGCCGAGCTGCAACGGCGTGGGCGCTCCTCCGTCCCAGGTGAGCGCGCCGATGACCGCTCCGAGGAACGGTTCGACGAGCTCTGCCCGTGGGATGGCGAAGCGTTCGATCACGGCGTGTCGTCGCGCAGCGAGTCGCCCCATCGGGGACGTGCGAGCTCTGGTGGCAGCGGCTGCACGAGGCAGAACTCGTTGCCCTCCGGGTCGGCCATCACGTAGTGGTGGTCGCCCTTGAGCTCGGCGATGGTGCGCACGTAGGTGCCGCCGATCGCCTCGACCCTGGCGCGGGCGATGTCGATGTCGACGACCTCGATGTCGGGTCGGGCGACCAGGCCGTTCGGTCGTGGTGCATCCGAGGGCTGGAAGGCGAAGAAGGTGCCACCGGGGTCGGGGGAGAGCTGGACCCAGTCGGACTCACGCTCGACGACCTCGACGTCGAGCAGGTGGCACCAGAACTCGGCGACGCGGTCGGGGTCGTGCGCGTCGATCACGACCGATCGCATCCATCCGATGGCGCCGACGCCCGTGGTCTCGTCAGCCCCGCCCGTCGATCCTGCTGTGGTGTCCATGATGCTCCTCATCCTTCCACCACAGCATCGGCACGCGAGCGCCACCGTTGAGACCTACTTGACCAGGCGTCGGCACTGGTCCTCCATGTTCCCGCGCACGGTGTTGTCGAAGCCCCGCGGTGCGGGCGTGTTCTCCTTGCACTGGAGGTTGCCGTCGACGCGGTTCCCGCTGATGTGGGCACCGCCGCGGTTCTTCATGACCTGGATGTTGCCGCCGACGGCGTTGGACTCCGAGCGGACCTCGCGGCGGTTCTCCTCGAACTGGATGTCGCCGCGCACCCGGGTGTCACGGACGATCGACGAGCCGCCCTGTTCGACCTGCACGCTGCCGCCCACGTCGGACAACGCGCTCAGATCGACGCGGGCCGCTCCTTCGGCCTGCACGTTGCCGACCACCCTGATCGTGCGGGCCGAGAGCGTGGCGCCGCGCTCGACGACGATGTTGCCCCTGACCTGGGTCTGGTGGAGGTTGCAGGTGGCGTTCGCCGGGACCCGCAGGTCGTCGACGGTGACACGCCCGAGCGAGCCACGACAGACACGCTCCTCTGCGCCGGCGACGGACGGTGCGACGGTGAAGGCGGCGGTGGCCACGACGGCGGCGGCGGTGAGGTTGCGGACGATTCGCATGGGGGACTCCTGTGTCGAGGGGGTCGTTCGACCCGAGGTCTCGACACCCACGGTCGCCCGCCGGGGTGATGACCCCGTGAGCGTTCGATGAGAAGTCCCTCACCCGTTCGTGGCGGGTGGTCGGCTGGTCAGGTGGTCAGGCAGGACCGAGGGTGGCGCCGGAGCGGTTGATGGCCGCGGCGTCGGTCCCCAGGTACGAGGCGACGACCTCCGGGTGCTCGAGCACCTCGGACGGCTCGCCGGTGACGATCACCGAGCCGAGCTCCATCGCGACCAGCCGGTCGCAGAGACCGGACAGCAGGGGCATGTCGTGCTCGATGATGAGCATGGCGGCGCCGGTGTGGTCCCTGATCCTCGACAGGAGTGGACCGAGTGCTTCGGTCTCCTTCTGGGCGACGCCGGCCGAGGGCTCGTCGAGGCACATCAGCACGGGGTCCTCGGCGAGCAGGCAGGCCAGCTCGACGATGCGGCGGGTACCCGTCGACAGCGCCGAGGTGGGCGTGTGCGCGTAGCCGGTGAGCCCCAGCATCGCGGCGAGCTCGGTGGCCTTGGCCTCGGTCGCCGCCTGCGCCAGGTACGACGCCGGCTGTCGGGTCGCGTCGGCCACGAGGGACCGGTTGGCCGCCGATCGTTCGCAGGCCACCTCGATGGTCTCGATCACCGTGAGGGACGGGAACAGTCGGGCCTCCTGGAAGGACCGACCCAGCCGCCCCCGGGCCCGCTCGAAGGGTGCCCAGCCGGTGATGTCGACGCCGCGGAACACGATGCTGCCGTCGTCGAGGTCGTGGAAGCCCGAGATGCAGTCCATCAGGGTGGTCTTGCCGGCGCCGTTCTGGCCGATCAGGCCGACGATCTCGCCCGGTGCGACGCTCAGGTCGACGTCGCTCAATGCGTTCACGCCGCCGAAGCGCTTGGTGACCCCGCTGCAGACGAGCACGGGTTCGTCGTCCTCGGTGCCGTCGGGCAGGTGCGGCTCGCCCTCGAGCAGGGTCAGGTCGAGCAGGTGGAGCTGCGGACCCCGGTCCTCGCCCTCGGTGTCGTCGTCGTCGACCTCGTCGTCCTCGTGCGCGGATGCGCCCTGGATGAAGACCGAGCGGAGGATGTCGGGTCGTTCGAGCAGCTCGCGGGTGGGTCCTTCGAAGCGCACCGCGCCCTTCTCGAGGAACACGGCCCGCTGCGCGAGGGTCAGCGCGACGTTCACGGACTGCTCGACCACGACCACGGTGACGCC